>JAHJFW010000063.1 GCA_018824765.1 Patescibacteria group bacterium | reverse complement strand
CAAGCGCGCCTTTGGAGGTTCCATTGACATCAGCGTGGCGGAAACTCTTTTACTGATTATTTTGGCGGTGTGGGCGTTTAAGATAATTTTTTTATGGGTTAGAAGGCATGACACGAATTGGCGGCCGAAACTGCCGTTGGCCGGTTCATATTTTCTGCTCTTTGCCGCGCATCTCGCTTCAGTCTTTTCGCCGTTTTTACCTGATCCGGTTTTGGTAACAAAGTTTGCAATGCGGCCGGTCTTGTTCAGCTATCTCGCCTTCATAGCTTTGCCTGTGAACTTATTGCGGTCGCGCCGGCGCTTGGTGGCGGCCTTGGGTGCCATGGCGGCAGTGGGAACGATTGCGGCTTTGAACGGCGCGCTATCGATGTTTTTCGTCGGCGCCGGCAGCCAGTTCATCAGGCGCGCGCATCCATTACCCATGTTTGGCGTGCCAGCCTTGGGAGACAACCATAATCTTTTGGCCGAGTTATTGGCGGTGACAGTGATGATAACTTTGGCGCTCTCTTTTTTGGTCAAGAAAAAAGAGTGGAGCAGGTTGTTACTAGGCTCGGCTCTGTTACAGCTTCTTGTCGGATTACTGACGTTTTCCAGAACGGTTTGGATTGTTTTTATTTTACAGGCGGTTTTTCTGGCGGCTGTGGAATATCGCCATATTTTGCGCCGGCATTTGATGATGATTATCGCGGTTTTGCTTTTGCTGCTTCCGTTGTCCGCCTTAATGCTTCAGGTGGGATTCTCCAATATCGCACAAAGTAGCAATTCAACGCGTTTGGCATTGCTCGAAATTTCAATGGAAGTTTTTCAAGCCGGTCCGTGGTTCGGCGGGGGCGCCGGAACATTTCTTGAGCGAGTTGGTTCGGCTCAGATTTTCAGATTGGAGTATGGAGAGCCATTGGATTCGCATGGCTTTTTGCAGAAGCTGGCGGCTGAAACCGGCATTTTCGGCTTGCTCGCTTTCATGATCGTTGTCTTCCAATTCGTGCGCCTTTTACGGCGCGGCTTGAAAGGCCGACGTGATAGTGCGGCGCGCCATGCAATTTTATTATTAAGCACCGGAGCCGGCGGCGCGATCGTTTACCAACTTTTCAACACGAATTACTGGACGGGAAAAATGTGGCTGCCTTTGGGTTTGGCTTTGGCGGCATTGTCAGCTTTGGATACGCAAAACGCAGCGCTTAACGAACCCGAAGTATGAGCGGCAAAGAATCGCCAACCGCACAAGATTCACGCATGGCTTCCAAGACGCCGCTTGTGATGCTTGTCACGCATTCGCTCGGCGCCGGCGGCGCTGAACGCATGGTTTATGAATTAGCGCGGCATTTGCCGGAGGAAGGGTTTGACGTTGAGGTGGTAACGGTTTTGGGCGGCGGCGAGCTTTTGCCGATGTTTGTGGAAAGCGGCATCAGAGTAAAGGTTTTGGAGCGGCGCGGATTTTTCGGGATCGGCACGATCCTCGAACTCTGGCGGATTTTTCGCGCCGAGCAGCCGTCTGTCGTTCATACGCATCTTTTTTTGGCTGACACGTGGGGACGGATCGCGGCTTGGCTCGCGCGCGTGCCCGTTGTTATTTCTACCGAACATAATGTGAATCCGAGTTACGGCATTGGCAAGCGTTTGTTGAACCGCTGTTTGGCGCCGCCAACGGATGCATTTGTGGCGGTGTCTGCGGAGGTGAAACGAGTTTTGAAGGAAAAAGACGGCATTCCCGCCAAGAAGATCAAGGTTATCAAAAACGGCATAGACATGGGTTCCGTGCTTGCACGCGGCGCCGGATTGTTTAAGGATGTGCCGCGATTGCTTTGTGTTGGCAGATTATTTCCACAAAAAGATTACGCGACGTTGTTTAAGGCGCTGGCTTTGGTTAAGCGGCCGTGGAGGCTTGGCATTGCCGGCACCGGACCATTGGAACGGGAGTTGCGCGCATTGGCAGAGAGGCTGCATATTGCCGCCAGAATCGAATGGTTGGGATACAGGGATGATGTGTCGGTTTTGCTGAAAGAGTCGGATGTGTTGTGTTTTCCATCGCGTTACGAGGGTTTGGGTTTGGCGCCGATTGAAGCGGCTGCGGCCGGAGTTCCGGTTGTCGCTTCGGATTTGCCGCCTTTGCGCGAAGTTTTTGCTGAGGATGATATTACGTTTGTGCCGGCTGGCGACGTGCCTGCTTGGAGCGCGGCTTTGAATAAGGTTTTGGGCGATCCGGCCGATGCGGTTATGCGCGCAGTTAGGACAGCTCCGAAAACCCGCGCGGAATTTGATGTGAAGATAATGGTCAAGAAATACACGCGGCTTTATAGGGAGTTTGTTTGAGTGCGGAATGCAGGGTGTAAGGTTTTGACTGCAGAGTGCTGAGTGCAGAGTGCGGGGTGTAAAGTTCCGATTACTGAGCACTGAGCGCAAAGTGCGGAGTGCGGAAAAGCAAAGTGCTTAGTTATTTTGATTAGTCACCCACAGAAATAAAGGGCGTTTTATTCTCTCTACATAGCCAAGATTTAGTGGCACCGCTCCACAATTGCGACGATCGTCGCAATTGTGTGTCGGGTGTTGATCGGGAAAATTATTAAATCCGGTAAGTTGGAGCCACGTCTCTTAGAGACGTTGAAGCTGTTGAGACGTTGAAGCTGTTTTTTGCGGTAAGTTGGAGCCACGTCTCTTAGAGACGTTGAAGCTGTTTTGTGCGATTTGCCGCACTCGTCTCTTAGTCTGAAAACCTGTCTCGACCCGAAGTTATCGGCGTTCTATACTATACAAATGAAGGTTCTGCATATTAATAAATTTTTTGACCTGAAGGGCGGGGCAGAGATTTACATGCATAATTTGATGCGCCGTCAGGCTGAAGCGGGTTTGGAGACGCATGTTTTTTCCACGCGTTCGCCATCCAACTTGCCCTCGCGTGATGCCTCGACTTTTGTTACCAGATATAATTTGTCAATTTCGGAGAGCCCTTTGACAGACTTGAAAAAAGCCGCGAATTTTTTATGGAATCGCGAAGCTAAAACCGCGCTGGCGAAAGTGTTGCGTGACTTAAAGCCGGATGCCATTCATTTACACAATATCTACCATCACTTGTCTACGTCGATTTTGGCGCCGATTCGCGAGAGTAAAATACCTTGCGTGCAAACTTTGCATGATTTGAAGCTCGCTTGTCCCAACTATCGGATGTACACAGAGGGTGCGCTTTGCGAGCGGTGCAAAGGAGGCCGGTATTTTGAGGCTGTAAAACACCGATGTTTGTTTCCGGGTTTTGTTCCGAATGCGCTTGCGGCTATGGAAATGGGTTTCACAAAGGCCGTCCAAGCTTACGAACGCACTGTGAAGACGTTTATTTGCCCGTCGCAATTCATTGCGGACAAAATGGTTGAATGGGGCGAACCAGCTCCCAAATTTCGCATGGTCCGTTCGCCCGTTGAAATTAAAGACAGGGCGCGGCGCGACGGCGGTTATGTTTTAGCGGTTGGTCGCTTGTCTCCGGAAAAAGGTTACGAAGAATTGATCCGCGCCGCCGCACTCGTGCCGTCGCTTTGCATTAAGATTGCCGGCACGGGCCCGCTTGAAGATCGATTACGTTCTCTGATTCGCGCGAATAAGTCTAATATAGAGCTGGTAGGATTCAAGCGCGGAGAGGAGTTGGTGGAACTTTATCGCCGTGCTGAAGCGTTTGTCGCCTGTCCGGTAGGATATGAAAACGCGCCGCTCACAGTGCTTGATGCGCTTGGTGTCGGGCTTCCGATACTCGCCTCAAGGATCGGCGGCTTGCCGGAAATGGTTGAGGACGGCCGAAACGGTTATTTGGTGGAGCACGGCAGTGTTGATGCTTGGGCAGGCGCTTTGAAAGAATTTTCCGAATTGCCTCAAAGTGCTAAAGATGATATGGCTGAAGCCAGCATTGAGTTGGCGCGGCGTAAGTTTCCGGATTGGCCGCAGCATTTGGAAATGATACGCGAATGTTATGAAATTTCTTGACCGCTTTTGGAAATGGCCGGATGGTTTTGTGTGGAGAGCGTCACACAGGATTACGGAATGTTCGCGGCGCGAGCGTTTTGATTTGTTCATGCGCGAAATGCAACCGCGTCCAACAGATCGTGTGCTGGATATCGGTGCCGGTGAAGGGGAGGGGCGCAACGTAAATTTTTTTGAGGAGTGGTATCCGTGGCGGAAAAATATTACTGCAGTCGCGCTTTCCGATCTTCCTATTTTTCGCCGCGCCTATCCTGAAGTAAAGTTTGTGATCGGCGATGGAAGAAGACTCCGGTTCGATGACCGTTCGTTTGATCTGGTTTTTTCTAATGCTGTGATCGAACATGTCGGAACCGCGAAAGATCAAAAGAAATTTGTCGCTGAAGCGTGCCGCGTTGCTGGCCGCGTGTTTATCTCAACCCCGAATCGCTGGTTTCCAATAGATGCACACACAATGATTCCATTCGCGCATTGGATGCCTTTACGCTGGCGCAACGCGATCTACCGCGCGTTCGGCCGTTCGTATTTTGCGGATGATATGCGGTTGCGGCTTTTATCGGCGCGCTCCTTTCGATCGCTATGTCCGAAGGGGTTTCAGGTGCGTTTGGTACGCCAACGTGTTTTTGGTTGGACCGCCAATCTGAACGCTCTTTTTGAACGCGAGAAATAGTCGGGCGTTGGGCATCCGACATATTGAGACCTTTGCAAAATTTCTGCAGCTGTCTGTCATCCCAGCGCAGGCTGGAGTCCAAAAACCAATGAAAAGCCTATATGATTCTGGATCCCTGCTTCCGCAGGGATGACAAGAGGGGCAGGGATGACAAGAGGGGGTGTTGAAATGTTTTAATGTTTGACATTGACGAAAACCGTTTTTTATGGCTTAAAGACAATGTAATGCGCAATAAATTCACATATTTTTTAGCGATTTTTCTTGCCGTCGGCGCAATTGTTCCGATGTCTTCTTTTGCGGCGCGCGGTTCATTGGCCGCGCCTAAACTTTTGAATTTGTATTTAGGCTGGCAGATAAATGAAGCTGACAGTCAAAAATTGGCTGATTGGGATTTGGTGGTTCTGGACATGGATATGCAATGGCAGGCGCCGCAGCAAATGCGATTGTTGAAACTTCTCAATCCGAAAATCAAACTTTTGGCTTATGTCAGCGCCGGCGAACTGGCGGCTTCGCGCGGACAGGGCGATCCGACGTCGCCGAGTTATCACCTTTGGCAAAGGGCGGATGAAAATTTTTTCATGCACAGCTCCGGCGGCGCGCGATTAAGTTGGTGGCCCGGCTCATACCTCATGAATGCCACGGATGCCGGACCGAAAGTTGCCGGACAGCGTTGGGCAGATGCTTTGCCCGAGTTCATCGGCAGTGAATTAATGTCCACGGGTTTGTGGGACGGGGTGTTTTTGGATGCGGCATTCAGTGACATTACTTATTTTTTCGGACGCGATATCGATATAGACGGCAATGGAAAAGCCGATTCAAGCGCGGGCGTTAACGCGGCCTGGAAGAGCGGGATGTCGCGTTTGATCGGAAACGTGCGCAAAGTCGTGGGCAAGAACGGTTTGATTATGGTTAATAGCAGCTCGGCATATTCATCGCAGGTCAATGGAGTTTTGTTTGAAAATTTTCCGCGTTTTGGCTGGGCCGCGCCGTTTAAGGAATTGCAAAGCGCAGTGGCTACCAATGTCGCGCCTTCAATCAGCGCCATCAACACCAACACCGATAATAATGAACAGCCTGAAGATTACCGCCTGATGCGATACGGTTTGGCTAGCGCGCTTATGGCTGACGCATATTATTCATTTGATGCAGGAGATCGCGGACATCAGCGGACATGGTGGTATGACGAATATGACGCGGGGTTGGGAGTTTCGCGCGGCAGTGCGGTGCGCTTGGTGGCAACAGGCAATGATGGGGCGAGCGGCGTTTGGATGCGAAGTTTTGACGGCGGATTGGCCTTGGTCAACAGCGACAGCAAACCGCATAAAGTGGATTTGCCGGGCGTATTTGAAAAGTTGCACGGGACGCAGGATGGCGGAGTGAACAGCGGCGACTTGGTCCGTTCAATCAGCGTTCCGGCAGAAGACGGCTTGGTGCTGTTAGGTAGAACCGAAAGCGATGAGATAAAAAACAGCGCATTTACAAACGGCAGTTTTCAGGCTGTTTATTCTGCTGACGGAGTCCAGCAAAGAAACGGTTTTTTTGCGCAGAGGACGGAGCTTCCGGGCGGGGCGCGGATTATTTTGGCTGATTTGACGCATAATGGCAGTGAGGATGCTGTCAGCGCTTTAAATGGTGCGGTTAGGGTGACGGCTGACGGGAAGGCAACGGTTTTTTATCCGTTTGGAAGCGGATATAAAGGCAAGCTGTCTTTGGCTGTGGGAAATACCAATCATGATCCGGCTTTGGAAATAGTTGTGGGTCGCGACAAGGCCGGCCCATCTGACGTGCGCGTGTATTCCAGCTCCGGCCGCGAAATTGCGCGTTGGGTCGCATATAATCCTGCGTTTTCCGGCGGCGCGCGCGTTGGCATCGGTGACTTGGACGGTGACGGGTTGCGCGAGGTTGTTACAGGCGCCGGGCCGGGCGGCGGTCCGCATATCAGGATTTTCAAGACCGACGGTTCAGTCTGGGGCGGAAGTTTTTTCGCTTTTAATGAGCAAGAGCGCGGCGGAGTGAGTGTGGCCGTCGGCGATGTGGACGGCGATGGAAAAGACGAGATCGTGGTCGGTTCAGGCGAGGGCGCCGTGCCTCGAGTGCGCGTTTTTGATTTTAGAGGTACGCTGGAGCATGAGTTTTATCTCGGTTCAAAACCGCTTTTAGGCGGTTTGGAGGTCAGCGTTTCAGACGTTTACGGAGATGCGCGGAAAGAGATTTTAGTCAGCGGACTTTCGGTTTTTTAATAGAGATCTGCGGAAGTAGCTTGTAGCTGGTATGGGGGCAATTTGGAAATTGTAAATTGGAAATTTTTCCTTCATTCGTCATTAGTCATTCGGATTTCGTCATTCCCCTCGATCTACGAACTACGATCTACTCTTCCATTCGCCACTCGTCATTCCCCGCGAACTACGATCTACGAATCCCCATTCCAGACTTTACAGACTTTCGACTATTACCATCATTCGTCATTCTTCACCACTTATTGATTATTATTTATAGCTTGTATGAAATTTTTCAAACACAAGCCGGAACGTACTGGCTTGGCACTGCCTGCCTTGCAAGCGCCGCTTGGGACAGCAAGGGCGATTACCTCGCATTTCCGCAAGCGCTTTGAGGAGCGTTATCGAAAAAAATACCGGCGCGCGCATTTGCTGTTTATTTTTGACGCGGTTTTGCTGTTT
>JAHJFW010000062.1 GCA_018824765.1 Patescibacteria group bacterium | reverse complement strand
GATTTTCATTATGCCAGCCATTAAAAGGCCGAAAATCTTGCCAACGAAATTTTGGATCGGGTTGGTTATAGTCGTAGGGATCGGCGCTTATTTTTTTGGGACGATTTCGGCAAATGGCGGCGGAGTCGGGTCTTGGCTCGGGCAGTCGACTGAAGCGACGTCCACGACATCCGGTGTTGACGGCAAGGGCGGGATGCCGCCGAAAGGGACGGCCGAAAGCATTGATTTTCAGCAGTTTTGGGATTTGTGGGATGCTTTGAACAGGAAGTTTTATAAACAGCCGCTGGACGAGAAGAAGATGCTTTATGGGGCGATGTCCGGTTTGACGGCTGCGCTCGGCGATCCATACACGGTATTTTTCGAGCCTACAGTGGCTGAAGAATTCAGCAAATCATTGGAAGGAAAATTCGAAGGCATTGGAGCGGAAATTGGGATAAAAGAAGACCAGCTGCAAATCATCGCGCCTTTACCCGATTCACCGGCGGAACGCGCGGGTTTGCAGGCGCAGGATGCGATTTTGAGCATAAACGGGACAAGCACTGAAGGGATGCCGATTGAACGCGCCGTGTCACTTATCCGCGGGGACAAAGGCACGACAGTAACTTTGACGATCGGACGCATTAAGACAACCAAATCAGCGAATGGCAAGGAGGTAAAGGAACCTGCCACGTTTGACGTGCCCATTGTCCGTGATACCATAGTTGTGAAAAGCGTTAGAACGAAGTTTTTAGACGGAAATATCGCCTTGATTGAGATAAGCCATTTCAATGCCGATACGACTGAAGAATTTGCAAAGGCTGCGGATCTGGTTTTATCAAAAGACGTAAAAGGCGTAATTATAGACGTTCGCAATAATCCCGGCGGTTTTCTGGATCGCGCAACCGCAGTAGCCGGCGAATGGGTCGGCGATGCAGTGGTTGTGAAGGAAAGGCGCAAAGGGGAAATTGTTGACGAATACCATGGCACTGGCAAGAGCCGACTTAAAGATATACCGACCGTTGTTTTGGTAAACGGCGGTTCGGCTTCAGCTTCGGAAATCGTTGCCGGCGCATTGCAGGATTATGGAAAAGCAAAACTCGTCGGCAAAACAACTTTTGGCAAAGGCTCCGTCCAGGACTATAGCGAGCTAAAGGATGGGACGGCACTCAAAGTTACCGTAGCTGATTGGCTGACGCCGAAAGAGCGTTTTATTAACGAAATCGGCATTGAACCGGATTTCGACATTGATCGTACTGAAGACGACTACAATGCAGGAAAAGACCCACAACTCGACAAAGCCCTTGAACTTCTCGGAGCCTCACAAAGCGCCGAGAAAGCGCAACCGTCGAATTAAAGGCAGGAAATTTAAAACCGAATTATCAGCCGGCGGTATTATATATCGCAAAAAAAACGGCGAGGTGGAATTCTTTTTCATACGTGATCCTTTCGGCAAATGGACGTTTCCCAAAGGCCATAAAGAGTTGGGCGAAACCTTGGCTGAAACGGCAATCAGGGAAATAAGAGAAGAAACCGGTTTGACAGGCCTGCGTTTCATAACTCCGCTCGGCAGGACGGGCTTTCGCTTCAAACGCGGAAAAACAGTTATCGATAAAACCGTTATATTGTTTTTATTTGAAGCTCCGGCTGAAGCGCAAGAAAAATTGCCGGGCACAGAAGGCATTATCCATGCTGCGTGGTTTCCGGCCAGTAAAGTCGTTCAAATCTCCGGTTACAGGAATTTGGACCGTTTGCTCGGCAAGGCATTGGAACTGACAAGCCGAAATTAATTCGGATGTCCGACGTCCGAACTTTGAATATGAATTTTAAAAATCCCCGGTTATTCGGGGATTTTTTCTGTTTTTATCGGCTCTATATTTACGAACTTCGCGTTTTTGAGTTTGCCTGTGTAGCGTCTGATTTTTTTCTGTGAGAATTTTACGATGCCTGCCACAGCCGCGTAGAGCGTGTCATCCGAGCCCATACGGACATTTTTTCCTGCTCGGATTTTCGAACCGCGTTGACGCACGATTATCGCGCCTGAATTGGCGTATTCACCGCCGTAGAGCTTGGTGCCAAGTCGTTGACCCTGCGAATCTCTGCCGTAACTTGTAGAGCCGCCAGCCTTTTTATGTGCCATATTTTATAGATTAGGGGAGTTTTTCGAATGGCGGAAGAATAAGAGTTTTTACGTTTCTTGTCAAGTCAGCCATAATGGGGGTAGGGTAATGAAGAATTAAAAAAGTCGAAAGTCCATAAAGTCTATAAAGCCTATAAAGTAAGGCGGGGATAGAAATATGTCCGAGCAAACGAAAGAAGAGTGGATAAAAAAGATTGAAAGTGTTTTG
>JAHJFW010000006.1 GCA_018824765.1 Patescibacteria group bacterium | reverse complement strand
CTCCGTCACGGCGGAGCCGGACTCCGTCACGGCGGAGCCGGACTCCGTCACGGCGGAGCCGGACTCCGTCACGGCGGAGCCGGACTCCGTCACGGCGGAGCCGGACTCCGTCACGGCGGAGCCGGACTCCGTCGCAACCAATACGCAACCAGCCATTGAGATCGGCGATGAATCAGATGGCGCGCATTTGAATTCATCTTCTACAGACTCAAACGCCTCTTCGACGGAGCCGGCGCTTACATCTTTGGAAACACCGCAAAACAACGACTCGGAAACTACGCCTGTAATTGCACAAGTCATTTTAAATACGGTTGTCGATCAAACACCGCTGGATGGTGCGGAAGAAAATGCCGCCGCAACCGCAATCATTACGGAACAAATTACAAACATGACGACGACAACGCCTTTAACGACAGATGTCTCGCCAAATATCGCAACCGATACAAACATCATATTGCAAACCGCATCCGCGCCCCTCGAAACACCGGACTACCAGTTGATAAAGTTGAATGAAATCATGCCCTACCCCGCCGAAGGCAAAGAATGGATTGAAATTACATCGCTGGATCTATCGCGAGATATTCCCTTGACAGGACTGCAAATAAAAGATCGAACCGGCACGATTTACACATTTGTTGACGGCATCGTAAATGCGGCCAATCCTTTCTACGTCGTCGAACTCGCTTCTGCCAAACTAAATAACGATGGGGATACGGTTACGCTGTATGATCCGAACGGCAATCTGCTTGATGGGCTTGATTACGACAAATCACAAAAAGACCTCTCTTGGTCCAGATACCCTGACGGAACCGGATCTTGGCAAACTGGAACAGCGACGAAAAAGCTAAAAAACGTCGGCGTTGCCATGTCTGACCCGACGCCGATTATAGAAAGTCCTGCCTCTGAAGTGGCTGCCACTACAACAGCCATAAGCGTGCAAGAAACAACCGTCAACGAGCCGGTGAATGGCGGAACTGGGTCCGTATCACTTGCCAACGCGGCCTCAAGCATTCAAAACGCAAGCAAAGTTAGCAGCACATCCCCTGTAGCGCCAACGCTGGGCAAAACCGGCTCTGTCGAGATAGCCAAGGTTTCACTGAAAAGCAACACTGCGCCGCAAGCGGCTAAAGCCACCTCAACGGCTAAAACGACTTCTAAAAAAACTACTACATCAACTATGACGACATCCAACAAAACTCCCGACATCCGACTGGTAATACAAGGCACGGTCGGCTCGCCCCCCGGTTTGTTGCCTTACCACAGATTCGTTTTACTTTCCCCCGACGGAAGAGGCTTGTTGATCAGCGTCCCGACAACACAGCAACTGCCGGCATTAAATCAATTGGTTGAATTATCCGGCACACTGCACTTCGGTGATGACGGCGTCCCCATCGTAAAACTCGGGTCAAAAGACCAGTGGCGTGAACTAACCGCAACAACCACGCAAGACATGGCTTTGCGCAAAGTAAATTTCATAGCGCCGAGCGAAGAGGATGCCTGGAGTTTGGTCGAAATAACCGGAACCGTACGCAAAGTCAGCGGCAAAGTCGTCACCTTGGATTACGAGGGCGCAGATGTGGAAGTGGAAATAAATCCTGAGACTGATTATCGCGTGAGCAGGTTGGCAATTGGAGACAGTGTAAAAATTATCGGCTTGCTTGACCTCTCAAAAACCCTGCCACGCATCATCCCGCGTCAAACTGATGACATCTCACTCTTAAAACACGCACCACCAAAAGAGGACGCTGCAACAGAGCCGATAATCCCAAATTGGACCCCGCTTGGCGCCGCCGGAGTCGCAATCGCCGGCACCGAGGGCTTCAAACAGCTTCGCGAACGGCGCAAAAGGCGAACGCTTGAGAAGATTTTGGAAACTGAAATCACATAAGCAAAGCCTTAAATAATTAACAGTTGAATTGATACAGGGCTTTCTCATTTAGAGATATCAGAGCGAGAAAGCCCTATCAAATTTCGTCATTCAAATCTTATCAAACCATTAGTTATTATTTATTGATTACTTGTTTATTTTCCGTCATTAGTCATTCGTATTTCATAGTTCTGAATTCCCCTTCCATAATTGAATATTGAAAATTGTAAATTGGAAATTTTTACTTCATTCGTCATTAGTCATTTGTTGATTGATTATTGTTAATTGTTTATTGGTTTTTCTTAATTTAAAAGAGTCCTTGCGAACTCCAAAGTTTTTTGATAGCCTTTTAGACACAAAAAACAAGCGGGTATCGTATAGCGGCTATTATGCGTCCTTGCCAAGGACGAAATGGGGGTTCGACTCCCCCTACCCGCTCCATTTCCAAGACTCACCTCACGGGTGAGTTTTGGTTTATGTTGAGCGAAAAAATCACATTAGCCGACATACGATTAAAGGACTTCCGCGAACAAATTTTCCATAGTGTTGCCCACCTGTTGCCCAAAAATTACTTCGCGTGATGGCAGTATTTGTTTTTTTCCAAGCAGCGAAATAGTTTCCTGGAGAGCTGACGGTGCGAGATGGGAATAGCGTTCAGTCATCTGAACGGTCGAGTGTCCCAATAGAAGTTGTACGGCTCGAATCGCGGCACCGCGCCTCACGAGCTCTGAAGCGAAAGTGTGACGCAGGGCATGCCAACCTATCCGTCTTAATCCGGCCGCCTTGCAAGCCCGTCGCATAGCTTTCCATGGCCAACTACTCTTGCGCAGGTGACCGCCATCGGGGTGAGCGAAAACAAAACCCCTTTTTACGACGCGCCTGACCAGAACCTGATATAGCTCATCCGTGAGAGGAATGGTTCTGATTCGATAAAATGCGATCAGCCGCGCCTCGAACATTCTCAAGCCACCGCTGTTTCATTGCGCGACGTGTTTTAGTCTCTGAGGTTTCGAAGCCACAGGGGCGACCTCTTTTTTGCCGTTGATCCTGCCTGCGTTGCCAGCCATATTTAGGTTTCTATACCTAGAACCTAGCATCTTTATTAAAAAAGGTGTATGCGTGAAATCTGTTCCCTTGTATTTCCGTTACGGAACAGCTAATTTCTTGCCGTATGAATGTAATAGATGATTTCATTGAGGGCTATAAAAGAGAGGTCGATTTTTACGACCACTTAGCCTCTATTTGCGAGTCTCGGTGTCGAGAGGCTTGCGAGGCAGCGGGTGTAAAGGCAATTTTTTCACATCGTGCAAAAGCCCCAGATAAGCTTCGAGAGAAGGTGCGCAGGCGGCAGATCGACAAGGGTGTTATCTACGCATCTGCCAAAGAGATCCGGGCTGATATTTTCGATCTAGCCGGAACACGAATTGCGCTTTATTTTCCTGGAGATCAAGCTCGTGTCGAGCAGTTAATCCGACAAAATTTTATTGTTTTGGAGACCAAAAAACCAACTTCAGAGCCGAACAGGTATAGATTTCCTGGATACAAGGCCGTACATTTTCGCGTTCAGCTAAACAAAAATGGAATTAATCGTGAACTATCGCGGTATTACGATGAAACGATAGAAATTCAGGTGGCAAGCGTTTTTATGCACGCTTGGTCAGAGGTAGAACACGATCTTACCTACAAGAATTCCACAGGTAACTCCTTGTCGGAAGCAGAATACCGGATATTAGATCAGCTGAACGGCCTTGCTCACGCTGGGGAGCTAGCGCTTATCCAATTGGGACAAGCCATCATTACTCGTACCAATCAGGCTGAACAACAATTTCGGAATCATTACGAACTCGCGGCATTTATTTTGAATGAAATCGTAAAGAAGAATCCGGATCAACCAGCTCCCAAAACAGGCGGAATGGACGTGCTTTATGATTTTTTGCGGTATGTGGGGCTTCATACTGCCGAATCGATGCGTAAGTTGATTGAACATACCACCTTCGGTGATGATCAACCGATCGCTGGCGTGATCTCGAGCGAGCTATTAAAGAAGCATCCAGAATGGGAAGAATTGTATCGTCAGGCGCGTTTTCGTGCAGTTAATCCTATGCCGGATTACTACTATGTCGAACCCGGAATTTGTGAGCTTGAAAAGCTCCCACGCAGTTGTCTAATCAAGGGAAGCGGAGACGGCCTTTACTGGTACACCAAGGAAGGAACGCGTTTTGTCATACCTAACAAACAAACCTTCGATACTTGGTATCCTTCTAGCGGCCCAAAACCAGGCGTCAAACAGATTTGCGATGAAGACCTCGTAAAGATACGGATTGGCGGCAATGTAACATATAGACCAGGAACACGACTCGTTAAAATAGTGACCGATCCGAAAATCTATGCGATAGGTCACCACGGGATCGTGCGATGGCTTGCTGATGATCTTGTGACGTCAAAATTGTTTGGAACCGATTGGAAAGAGGCTCTTGTTGATAATATTGCGGATGCTTTCTTCGTTAATTACAGCGTAGGTTATAGGATCGATAAGGTGGAAGACTACAGTCCGGCACTAGAGAGAGAAGCGTCACCCACGATCGATGCCGATCAGATGAAATCGACGCTTCCGGTATCTGTTGCGCAGAAAATAAACTTTGCTTAAAAATAACGCCAGTCTTGTCCGACAACTTTGTTATCAACCAACGTCGGCAGATGCACTTGTGCGAAAATAAGGTAGTCACTTCCAACGACCGTCGTCAGCGCGTCAAAACATTCGTGTTCTGCACGGCTGAGAAAAAAATTCCTGCGCTTGTACTGATATTTCTTTTTCTCCTCATCTACGCCGCCTTCAAACAGTTTCAGAAAAATGATGAGTGCCACGACTACGACAATGAAGACTGCGGCAAGTATAATAAGTAAGTTGGTCATAAACTTTGCTCCTTTACTAATTCGGAAAAGAATTTCCATAAAACAAACATAGCGTATGTATCAAGTTTGCAGTATTCCAGCATCTGGCGCTCCTTTTCTTTTGCGGCGTCTCCCATCAATTCTCCTCGGCTAATTTTTCGATAAGACTCAATAGCATCCGTGCCGCTTTGGACACCAAGTTTCTTGTAAGAAAGGTGGGGGGCTAATACTGGCAGGACTTTTTTGATTGATGATCTTCCTTCAAAGCCAGGATGTACATAGTGTTGACCTTCAACAATGTCCATTAGGTCGTAGGTGCGAGCAACGATACCGAAAAAAAAGTCTTTGTAGCTTGGTAGAAAATCTGCCAGCTCACGATTTCGAGAATTTTCAAAGGTCTTGAACCAAGATACGACTGTTCCTGTATCGCCCATATGCTCGCGTAAACTCTCCGTTATCCGCTCTGATGGCTCTCCGTCCAGTATCAAACACTCGAAATGAACTGGCTCGGATTCCTTATCTTGTAGGACGTGCAGCGAGTATTGGAAGACAATCTGCTGGTAAGGACGATATCCGCTGAATGGCGGAATTGCGGTTGGATATGTTTCGTAATCGAGAAAATATAGAGGGAAAGTAAGCGAGTCAAGTTCAGCCTTGAGAGACTCGACATTGACGAGCGGTTCCTGAGATCTATGCACCAAAATTTGATTTAGCTTTCGTGGCTTACTTGGTTTTACAAGGTCTTTTGGCTCTTTAGGTCTCAGCCTGTCGTCGATAGGAACATCACCAATTTCCAAAATTCCTTCATCAAGCAGCTCCTTGAGATATCGCTTGCTATTCCCAATTCTATTCAAATCGTGAACGCTGTATGTAGGCACGTGTGGATTTATGAAAGCAAACGCGGTGCAGTGCGAGCTGCGCCCTCTGTAATAACAAGGACACGGAGCAGGCGGCATTTTTTCTGCTGATAAATATATCTGTGACTGAAGCATCTCTTTCGCGGCGGTAGATTTGAGACGTTCTATTGCCTCAGTCTTGTCTTCGACTATAAAAAGCTGACCCGGAGTGAAATCGAGCTCACCATCTCTTACGTATGCTCGGTTGAGACGGATTAAATATTTTTTATGCAATGAAACACCGCACTCATCCGCAACATTGACCTGGAAGGCGAGGTCATATTCGTATTGCAGTTCTCTCTTCTTGTTGACACTCTTAGGCTTCCCTTCATCATCATCCTCTTCGGTGGACGACATCTTTATTTCATAAATGTCATATTTTTGAGCTGATTCATTCCACTTCAACACATCGGTGGCAACCAGATATTTATCGGTTGAAAAAACTGCCTGAAAAATGACGGGTGTCCGCTCGGCAATAAGTTTCTTAGTTAACTCCTGCGCCCCTTCACTGCGCCGTCCCACGAGGTATCCGGTAGGAAACATTCCCCGCGCTAACCGTTCCACATCATTACCCATCACAACAAGAGATTTTTCAAAGTCCGATACCTCAAATTTGGCGTATTCATCTGGTTTGTGTCGCTTTATCCAGACATTGTTTGGGCACTCTCGATAGAGAATAAAATCAGTTTTTGTCAGAAGTGCCATAAACTATGTGTTCCGAGTCCCGCGACAATACGGGAAGCGAGAACATCCGTAAAATTTCCCCTTGCGTCCATTGCGCAATATCATTTTTGCATTGCAACGAGGACAAGTGAGATCGCTCAAAACAGGAGCTGGCTTTGCGGCTTCAGTAGCAAGCCTTTCGACTACACGAATATTCTTGCAGTGGCTGCAAAATCTTCCGTAGCCGGTAATGAGCGATAGGTCTCGGAACTCCTGCATTGACCTGACTTCCTTGCACTTCGGGCACTCCTTCATATCGCCTTTCTGAAGTCCCTCAATGGTCTCGTGGATATTGTGGAGCAATGGATTAGCTGACGGTTCATCCTTAACCAGCCGTCCTATTCTCTCGTTGAGGGTGGCTATAGGGTTATCGCCTACGTTGAACCTGTTTATTCTTAAAAATTTATAGCCGTAACTCTCAAGCACCTTCTGTCGATATACGTCTCCATCGGAGTAATAATTCTCGTAGTTGTATGCATTTATCACTTCCGTGTCTTTAAAGTGCTCCTTAAAACCATCATATTCGATGACAATTTTGTTCTCTTTTCCTCGCTCGTCTTGGTACACGAGCAAGAAGTCCACCTTGTATTCGGGATGCGAGTAGGTGCGGTCTAATTGTTTGAGATATTTACCAATCTCAAACTGCGGTATGAATTCGATTTTGTCCTTGTTGTCCTTCCAAAAAGGGGTCTGATAAAACCAGTTGAGAACCTCTGGCTCTTTCTTAGACTTGGCATCAGTCTCCAATACGCTCCGCTCTTTTTTGGCTTCTTCAATAGTATAGAGATAATGTCGCAGTGCATCGCCTATAGAGCCAGTAAAGCCGTCAATAGGCTTACTCAAGATAAAATGAACACACTCCTTCGCGCGGCTGAAGCCCACGTTGAGGCGTTGCGCTTTTATCTGCCCGTCTTCCTCAATATCTACGTTCGCCAAATCCTTGATGAATACTCCCCAAAGCTTGTCGCTATGTTCCGAAGCGACCATAGAATAAAAGATGATATCGCGCTCCTCTCCCTGACAAGTATCGAAGGTCATTATTTTAAGAGAAAGCCTGTCGAAATAATAATCCCTTTCAGGCAAAAGATTTATTTTCTCTACAAGCAGCTTCTGCTGGTTTGTATGCGGCGTAATTATCCCTACGCTCAGATCTTTATTTTCTTCTTTGATTTTTTGAAGTTCGGCAATAATAAACTCGACCTCCTCCATATTTGAGTTCGGGTACACCTCTTCCGCCGCAGCTGGCTCAAGGTAGGAAAATTTAATTACGTCATCAATCGCCTTGCCGCGTATCTTCATCACCTGCAGACTATCCTGATAGAAAAATTTATTAGAATAGGAAATAATTTCCTTATAGCCTCGAAAATGCTTGATGAGTTGAGTATTGTAGTTGCTAATAAACTCAAAAAATTCGAGGACGGAGGTCTTGATGTTGAACTTGCTCAGTCTGACCATTTGAGTCGCTTCTGTTGAGACATTTCTCTTAAAGGAATTCTCAAGATTACTCAAATATTCTCGATTTGTGTCTGACCGTGCCTGCGCAGCTTTGATGTTACTGAATTGTTTTTTGTCTCCGAGTATCAAGACCTTCTTTGCACGTAGCAATGCCGGAAAAGCCTGCGCCACACTCACCTGTGATGCCTCGTCAATGATAACGAGGTCAAACATATTTTGCTCAAGCGGTATGAATTCCGCATAATCTCTGATACCCGCCAAGATACAAGGGAATGCTTCCTTGAGCTTCTGGAACTCCTTTTTTGGAAATTTCTGTTTGGTCTTGATGATATTGCGAAGGGTTTCCGCGTCAGCCCTATTATTCTCGTAAAAATCTATCAATCTGCCGTCGAGCAGATATGCGACCTGAGTGATAACTAAATCCTCTATATTCCTTTTGCGTAGTGCGTAACTTAAGTCAGGTACTTGACTGAAATCCTTTAAGACTTTCTGACGTAACCCCAAATAACGGAGCTGCTTATCAAACAGCAAATCATCCACGCTTACAATTTTATTCTCCAGCAAAGTTTTAAGTTTATCAAGACTTATCCCAATGAGTTCTACGGTCTGCGGATATTTTTCAGCAAACTCTTTGAAATAAGCGACACCTTCTGCCGTATCAATGATAGCTGCTAGCGTTTCGGAAAATTCTTGATCGCGCAAAATGCGGTGTACGAGAGCAACGTAGTCGAAATCAGTGGAGAGGCTCTTGTTCACGTCCTTCCCAAGCGCTGCTAGGAATTCAAGAATGGTGACAGCGTCTTTGAGCTGTCTCAACTGCCGATGCGGTGAATTGAAAGTCGTATGTAGCGCCTCCTTGAAACGAAAATCAATTTCAGCGACCTTCTGTTTGCTAAAAAGATACCCAACAAGGAATGCCTTTTGTTCATCGTATTCCTTAATAAATTTTCGGAGTTCTACTAAGTCCCTCTCACTAAATGAGAGAAAATCGCATATAACTGAAACCTTCTCTTTAAAGGCCTCTCTTAGCTTGCTAATACCCTCAGAGGCGGTAGAAAGGAAGTGTAGAAGGCTATCGTATTCCGCAAGTGTCTTGATGCCGTCGCGCTTGACTCCGACCGACGCGAGCAGTTTACAAAAGCCCTTGCTGTTATAGATTTTTTTGAAGCGATCGAGAGTTGATCGTAGGTCGCTCAATTCCAGCGGCGATTGCTCATCACCCAACATCTCGTCTACTTCAAAGACAAAATCCGCGCCCTTAAGCGCGTTTTCCAGCGCAACCAACTCTTGGATTTCCTGAATGTTTATATCGCCATATGCGATAATTTCTGCCTCTAAGTCTTCCTTTAGGGAGTTGGTTGATTTCTCTATGTTATGCTCAATCGTCTCGTGGTCTTTTTTGAAGGCTCGGTGATGAATTTTAATATTCTCGACGCTGCTCTTTGCAAGTATCTGGCCATAAGTATTTCCAGTCTTTCCGAGGCGGAGTATAGGGTTCTGAAAATTCTTATCAAACCGAACCTTGTTCATTGTCTCTGTGATGTTCTTTTCAACCACGTCCAAAGCTTCTTTTTTATCAGAGAGAACGAGCACTGATTTTTCCTTGAGTATCGCGTCAAAAATAATCGCTGTAATGGTATGACTTTTACCCGTGCCAGGCGGCCCCTCGACAACAAGATACTTACAATTATCTTTTCTTATTGCGGCAAGTATCTGAAGTTGCTCGCTGTTGAGAGGGATGGGACTTGGAGAAACCAGCTTCTCGGGCGTTCCCGCACTATCCCACTCCTCCTCAATTGCGGGATTGTAGGGTTCGGGATTTTTCTTCAAAAAGTCCTCAAGTAATCCGTTGAACGCATCTGCAAGTACACCGCCGTTCTCATCAAGTTGCTGAAGAATTTCTTCGTAATCGTTGACCAATGCTTCGTCTGATTTTTCAAACAGGGAAAGGTAGCACGCATTAGATATTCGCACACTCGCACCTTTAGCTACCATCTCCTTACCGCTGGAAAAATTGACCCTACCATTTACATCGAAAAAATTCCCTATTTCAGTCAGCACTCCTTCCAATACACTCTCTAAATCTTCGTTATGCTGTGCGAGATATATTATTCTCTCAGAGACGCTTTTTAGACTACCCTTCGTACCTTTGATAACATTGTGCTCTTGAGCAATAAACTCGAGCGCCCGTTTATTAATGTAAACCTGCGAATCAAAATCCAAAAGGAGTGCTTCGTCTTGACGAGTTACGTTTACGGGTATATAAAAAATTGGATACTTGGTATTTTGAAAAGAAATATCCCCGAAGTAGATATAGAATTCTTGCTTATCCAAGATACTTCTGTTCCGCTCCATCTCAAAGGCTTCGGCAAATAGATCTGCGACCTGCAAATTATCAAAAAATGAAAGCAATGTGCTTTTCACATCGGAAATGCCCAAAGTTCCCTTGAGTTCTTTTTCGAGGTTGACCCTCTCTTTGGCAATGTAGAGGTTGAGGACTTCTGAAATCTTGTTTTCTAACTGACCCACCAACACCGAAGTCAATTCCCGCTCGATTTGATTGACGTCGTCCTCGTCTCCAAGATGCAAATTTTGCAGAGGTTTTTCTATGCTTTGAATGAACGGATCTACAAGTTCTTTTTGGACGTTTTTTGCCGCTGCCTCTATAGCAGTGGTCAAAGCGACATCATACTCCTTCTCATAGAGCGTACCGGATTTTTCTATCTCATTTGCAACGTCAGTTATCATCGCATTTACCCGTCCTATGGTGATCTTGCCAATCTGTAGTTTAATGAATTCGAGGAGATTCTTTGGCAGATTCGTTTTGTAAACACCCTTCTCGATATTGCTAAGAACGTCCTTGTCGAAATTCTTATTTATCAACTCCCAGACACGCTTATTGAATGTCTCATACTTTTGGAGATTGACGCCAATGAGAAGATTGTCACTGTTGCGAAATTTGATGCTGCGTCGCGGAAATTTACGTTTATGGAAGTCCGTCTCAAGGAAGTCCATAAAATATTTTGTTACCTCCCTAAAGAATAGCAACCCGCCCTCCTTTTTTTCATTTAAAGATGTCATATTGTTTTATTTTTATTAGAATGACTCTTGATGAAATCGCCCAAATCTTTCTGGCTTATCCTCCAATAGCCTATCTTAGAAGCTCTCAATTTTCCGCTATGGATGTATCTAAAAATTGAACGCTCGCTAACTCGCAACCGTAATGCGACTTCTTTTAGAGTGAGTAGATTTTCGCCCATAGAATAACTCCCTGCACAATAGAGACTTCCGGAGATATTGTCAATTTGTGTCAAGGTTGTTTTAGACAAAAAATGATAATAGCACCCCACAAAATCAAATCCTCCTTGCATACCAAAAACAGAGCTCTATAGTTGCCCTATATTCGTTCAAGTTATTCGTCTTTCCAACATTGCCCTCCCGTTGCCCACGAAGTGGTGAAATCTTAGGAAACTTGCGGATACCTGACGACACTTGAGAAACCTCCTACACCATCGTTTTCATTGCTTCTTCTCTCGTTTTAGCGAAGAAACCGACAGCTCGCTTACTCTATTCGACTCCCCCTACCCGCTCCAAAACAAAACACCCTGAAACGGGTGTTTTGTTTTTTAGAATCCGCACCAAAAATCCAATGCCATCCGTATTATATTTATATAGTGTTGCAGGGTTTTCAAAGCAGGGCAAATATGGTAAATGGAACCGAAAGCATCATGAACCAACTTTCTGATAACGAATTAATCAAAGCTTGTAGAAGCGGTGATGAAAATGCGTTGGGCACATTGATTCAACGCCATCTTTCGGCTGTGTATCGTTTTATATTCCGCATGATCGGCGACAGGCCTGTTGCCGAGGATCTCACCCAGGAAACTTTTTTGAAAATCTGGAAGAGCATCCGGCGTTTCGATCCAACCAAGTCATTTCGGGCATGGACGTTTGCAATTGCAAAAAATGTCGTTATCGATTACCTCCGCAAAAAGAAACACCTCACCTTTTCAGAAATCGAAAATGACGAGGGGCAGGATATCGCGGATACGATTCCGGACATCCAGCCGCTTCCCCCTGAAATCCTCGAACGCGCGGAACTTGCACAGGATATCGAACGCGCCCTATTGGAACTCTCACCGGAAACCCGATCCATCATCCTAATGCATGAAATGGAAGACTTCACTTTCCAAGAAATAGCAGGGGTCCTAAAAAAACCCATGAACACGGTGAAAAGCCGCTATAGGCGCGCTCTCCTCGTTCTACGCGGCTATTTGGAAAATCTTGCACCAAAAAAACAATGAGCAACGTATAACATCATATAAACATATGCCGACAGAGCAAATCTTCAAACATCTGCCACCGCTGGAACCGCCGCCCGATCTCCTTCAAAAGGTCTTGGCGCGCATCCATACGGTGCGCATGCGTCGATTATATGCGCAACTTTCGGCGGCAGCCGCCGGAACTATTTTAAGCCTCAGTTATATCGCCTTTAGCTGGTCGGCTTTTGCGTCTCAAATCCAAGAGTCGTCTTTTTTGGCAATGTTGAAACTGCTTTGGTCAGATCCTGACATTGTTTTCTCAAACTTAACGAATATCGTTCTTGGACTTCTTGAATCCATTCCGCTTGATTCCGTCATACTTGCCTTGATTGTATGTTTCTTCGGCATTGCCATTCTTTGGATCGCCGCTCATGAAACTCGCCGTTCATTCTTTACTCAACTCACCTAAATTCTATGAAAGAACTCTTCAAATCCGCGGCTCTACGTTACGCACTAATCGTGCTAGGCAGTCTCATGCTTTTACTCGGATCGTTTAGGGCCGGCATCCTGGTCGGTGAACGGAAATCGCGCCATTTCGCGAACTGGCCGCATCAGTACGGCCAAATGTTCAACCAACGCGAACGGTCCCGCATTCCAATGCCACCGCCAATGCTCCCGGGCACACACGGCGTATTCGGCAAAGTTATTTCCATTGAAGCGCCCGTCATGGTCGTCCAAGGAAAAGATAATATCGAACAAACCGTCCGCATGACGACATCAACGGAAATCCGCGCCGGGCGCGATCGTGCAGCCGCGGAAGACATTAAGGCTGACATGGACGTATCAGTATTCGGCGAGCCG
>JAHJFW010000061.1 GCA_018824765.1 Patescibacteria group bacterium | reverse complement strand
TGCGCGCCACGTCGCCGCCAAGCAGAAAGTTCCGGTCGGCATTTTTTCTTTGGAAATGAGCAAGGACCAGCTGGTGGACAGGATGATCTGTTCCGAAGCCAGCGTGGATCTCTGGAAGATGCGCACCGGCAAGCTGTCTGATGACGGAACTAATGACGATTTCTCGCGCATAGGCCACGCCATCGGCGTTCTTTCCGAAGCGCCTATTTATATTGACGATTCCGCCAGCGCCAATATTATGGAAATCCGCACCAAAGCCCGCCGTCTTCAGATGGAATACGGTTTGGGTTTGGTGGTGGTGGATTATTTGCAATTGATGGAATCGCGCAGCGGTAATTCTGACAACCGCGTGCAGGAAGTTACGGAAATCACGCGCGGCTTAAAATCAATCGCGCGCGAATTGAACGTGCCGGTTTTGGCGCTGTCCCAGCTTTCCCGCCAAGTGGAACTCCAAAAACCCGCTATCCCGCGTTTGGCGCATTTGCGCGAGTCGGGCTGTCTCGCCGGAGATACGCTGATTACGCGCGCCGACACGGGCGAACAAGTCTGTTTAAAAGATATTGTTGAAGGCAAAGTGCGGACACCGTTTCCGGTTTTCGCTCTGGACGATGAATGGAAAATTGTAACTCGTCCGATGACAAAAGCATTTTCTTCGGGCAAAAAAACCGTATATGAGTTACGGACACGCAGTGGCCGCAGTATACGCGCTTCCGCCAACCATCCTTTCAGAACACTGGACGGATGGCATGCGCTTGAGGAATTAAGGTCAAAAACAAGAATCGCATTGCCGCGCGTACTTAAAACCAATAAAGCGGGCGATCGGATTACACTCGACGAATTAGCGCTCCTTGCTCATCTTCTTGGCGACGGATGTACGGTTCAGCACCAACCTATCCATTACACCAGCGCAGATGAAAAAAATCTCGATATCGTTGAACGCGTCGCTCGTTCTCTTTTTGGAATAAAACCGCGCCGCATAAGCCAAAAGAACTGGTGGCATACTTATCTGCCATCACCCTTTCATCTGACGCACGGCAAAAAAAATCCTATTACTGAATGGCTCATAAATTTAGGCATTGGTTTGCGACACAGCTATGATAAAAAAATTCCTGCTGCCGTATTCGACTGTTCGAATCGAAAAATAAGTCACTTTTTGCATCATTTATGGGCGACCGATGGCAATATTTCTTGGAAAAAATCGGCTGAAAGAATGCCGTCGGCAGCAATATACTTCTGCAGTACCAGCAAAATACTCGCGCAAGGCGTCCAGCATCTTCTGCTTAGGCTGGGTATTTTATCTACCCTCCGCACCGTTTCCCAAGGCAAATACAGACCGCGTTACGAGGTACAAGTGCAGGGCGCACAAAATCAAATTGCTTTTTTGGAACTTGTAGGATGTCACGGTAAACGCGGCGAAATCATTCAAGATATGCTTATTGCATTGCGAGCAATCGAATCGAATACAAATCTTGACACAATTCCACGCGAAGCATGGGATACCATCATTTGCGAAGAAAAAAATCGAATCGGTTGCAGTTGGCGCAAGTTATCGTCTGCGTTAGATATGAAATATTGCGGAAGCACTCTCATGAAACACGGCATCGGCCGTGAACGCATGGCGCGGGTTGCTATGGCTTTAAAGAATAAAAAAATTCAAGCTTTGGCAGAATCCGATGTTTATTGGGATGAAATCATAAGTATTACCAAACTAGGCGTTGAAGAAGTCTATGATGCCACTGTACCAGAACTCCATAACTTCGTGGCTAATGATATCGTCGCGCACAATAGTATTGAACAGGACGCGGATATTGTGTTGTTCATATACCGCAAGGCTGTGGATAAAAATTACCGCACTGAAGACCTGTCTCCGGAGGAAAAGAATTTGGCCGAGATCCATATTGCCAAACACCGCAACGGTCCTACTGGACAGATTAAACTGTTTTTTGATGCGGCACGCGCCAGCTTTCGCAACCTCAACAGACAGTCAGCCGGCCACCCCCTGCCTCCAGCAATGCCGCAAAACAGGTTGAACCCCCCTCCTCCGCCTCAAACAACCCCGTTTGACCCAAACACGCCAATCGTCTCTTCAAATTGAAAGTAAGTAATGCTATCCTCCTATCGAACATCAGCATTCTGCATGAAACTATAAGGCGTAGGACGTAGGACTTAGGACTTTGCACTGAGAACTGAGAACCTTGATCCACCACGACTTTCCAGACTTTATGAACTTTATAGACTATTTTATTTAACCTTATGTTTTCCAAACTCAAACAATTTAAAAATCTGCGCGATAAAGCCAAGACCATACAATCGGCTCTGGCTGAAGAAAAAGCCGAGGGTTCGGCCGCTTGGGGAAAAGTCAAAATATCGTTTGACGGCAATCAAAAAATCCTGGCCGTCGCTATTGATAACGAGTTAATGCAGGATAAAACAAAACTGGAAGGTTATATCAAGGAAGCCGCTAATGACGGGCTTGATAAAATACAGAAGATCCTTGCAGGCAAAATGAAAGATTTGGGCGGACTTGATTTGGCGCAGGAAATGCAAGGCTTGATGAAAAAAGAATGAGTATCAGTACTCAGTGAATATTCCCTGAGCTTTCTATAATTCATGTTTTTAAATCCTAAACCGATCTACGATGCAGCTGCGGAATTCGACAACCTGCCCGGTATCGGCCCTCGGGCGGCATTGCGTTTCGCTTATTGGCTGGTCACGCAACCCAAAGAAAAAATCCGGCGCTTTGCGCAGGCGCTTTTGGCATTATCTGAAGGTGTAACACGATGCAGTGTGTGCGGCGCATGGTCGGAAACGCCGATCTGCTCAATCTGTTCAGACACGAAACGCGACAAGTCCGTGCTATGCGTTGTAGCCACCAACCAAGACTTGCGTGTCATTGAAGAATCAGCGGCGTACAAGGGCATCTATCATGTATTGGGCGGCCTACTAGATCCGATTGAAGGCGTAACGCCGGAAACACTTGCCATTTCCCAGCTCACAAAACGCCTTATGTCGAGCGAGTCGGGCATCAGTGAAATTATTTTGGCTTTTGATCCAGACGTCCGCGGTGACACTACGGCTTTATTTTTGATAAAAAAATTGGAACCCTTGGAGCTCAATGTCTCCCGATTGGCGCGCGGCCTGCCAAATGGCGCGCAGCTCGAATATGCCGACGGCGCGACAGTGGCTTCAGCTTTGGCAAACAGGAAAAACACGGTCAATTGACCGCAAACCGCCCTTTCAAAAATCTTCAGAGGTTTTATGGCAGACATAATCTGTCCGCAATGCGGTAAAGAAATAGCGGACAAAGTATTAGTCTGTCCGCTCTGCATGCACGTTTTCGTAAAATCTACTCCGCAGACTAACGAAGATATGGAAGAAGCCGCCTCAAAACGGCGATTTCTCCAGCCATCGTACATTCGGCAAGGCCCGATGCTACGTTCGTCATGGCCCTGCACCGCTGAGCAGGAAGCGGTTTCCGAACCGGCTCCCACAACGGAAAAGAGTCCTGCCGCTCCGAATTCAATAACCGAACCGCCGGCCGGCGACATCGCGCGTCCGCAAAGCGAAATCGATACCGAGCCTCCGCCAGATGATTATTTACCGGAAGACGGATCCTTATCAGACCGTGAGCCAAAACATGAAGGTTGAGCAGCCGAGGTTCCGAGTCCCCTCCCTCCGCGGTTTTCGCCAACGCCAAAACCGCTTTTTTATTTTCAAAATCCACATAAAAAATCGGCCATTAGCCGATTTTCGTCTTGATGAGATCCTTCGGCTTCGCTCAGGATGAAAATAAATAAGATTGGACTATCCAATCTTATTTATTTTCACTTTAGTGTACGCTTGGCGGTGGCCTACGCGTTTTTTATAGCGCACTTTAGGCTTGAATTTCACGACTGAAACTTTGCGCGCCCGGCCCTGTTCCATTACCTCGGCCGTCACTTTTTTATCCAAAAACGGCGACCCGATCTCGACTTTGGAACCGTCCTCTTCAGCCACAAGCATAACCTCAAAAGAGACCTGCGCCCCTTGTTCCGCCTCAAGCTTTTCCACTTTTAGCTCTTCTCCTTCTTTTACGACGTATTGTTTGCCGCCGGTTGAAATAACTGCGATCATAGTATTCATTTAAGTTGCCGCAAGATTACGCTGAGCTTCACTGACTGTCAAGTATCGACACGGTTTTGAAAAACAAGAGTATGGCCGCCTGTGAAGAGTCGTTTTTCAGAGGGTTAATAATACGCTATGCTTAAAACCATGCAATTCTCGATAAAAAAAGCCGTCATCCCGGTTGCCGGCAATGGTACGCGTTTATATCCGTATTCAAAATACGTGCCAAAAGAAATGATGCCGATTGTGGATAAACCAGTTATTAAATATCTGGTTGAAGAGGCCGTGTCCTCGGGAATTGAAAAAATCATCTTCATCATTTCCGAAAAAAAACACCTGCTGCGCGAATACCTCGAATCCTTGCCTGACCTGCAAGCGGAGCTGATTTTCATTTTGCAAGACGGCCGCTATGGAACAGCGACTCCTGTTTTAAACGCTGAAAAGGAAATAGATAATGAGCCATTCGCGATTTTATATGCTGACGAACTTTTTTTTCATACCAAGCCCAGATTGCTGCAATTAATCGAAACCTTCCAAGTTGTTGGTCATCCTATCTTGGGCGCAATTCAAACCGATGACGCAGGCACTCGAAGATACGGGATTATTTTGCCCGGCGAAACTGCGGACGCAAATGCCGTTGAGGTCAAAGGCTTCCATGAAAAGCCGGGTCCGCAGGTGCGGTCAAGGCTGGCTTCAATCGGATCATATGTAATGACACCGGACATTTTTGACGCCATCAGGCGCGTGCATCCGCAAGGAAATGACGAATACAAGCTCACGGATGGATTTTCGGAACTGATGAAACAGCGTCCGTTTTATGCACTGGAACTCGCGGGCGAATATAACGACACCGGCAATAAAGCCGGTTGGCTGAAAACAAATCTGGCGGCCGGACTGCGCCATCCTGAAACCCACGACGAAATTAAAAATTTTCTAACCCAAAACCCCGGCTTCTAAGAGATGATGTAGATATTCGGGTGCCAGTAACCAGAGATCAAACAATCCTCCGACGTTCAACGTCGGATGTTGAACGTCGGAAACCGTATATCAAAAACCCCCACCAGCCGAGTTTGGCTGACGGGGGTTTGTTTCTGTCTGGCTAGTTACGCTTCTCCAGACTGAGGCTGCCGCACCTGTTCTTCGTAGAGAAGTACACACAAACGGCTTGATTGCCGGCGGTGCGGCCATTGATGTTCCAGCTCTCGCCGCTTCCATCCTCGCGTTCTACGCTGGAGATGAAGACTACGAAGCTTTGCGGCTTGCCGGCGGCATCGATTTTGAAATTGACAGCGCGCGGCGACGCATTGGACGAGTCGAACAGCGCGAGCATTAAGTCCCACTTGCTGGGACCGTCCACGATCTGGACACGGGCTTGTTGAGTAGTCATCCGACTAACTCCTATTGGAAATGACGGTTTGGTTGATGCAACCGCCTCACATCGTTGCCCCGTTTACAACGGAACCACCTGACCATCCGATCAGGAATTGCTGATTATATACCACAAATCACCCTCCTTGTCAAGGCTGATTTACTCCATAAATCCTCCGACGTTCAACGTCGGATGTTGAACGTCGGAAACTATGGAAGAATAACGAAAATCCCGGGGGTTAAGCCTAGCGCACTCGCCTGCCCGGCATTAATTTCCAATACAGAGTCAGCCCGATGCGTTGGGATATGCGCGGCCGGATTCGGATTCGTCACCAACGGCGGTTCGAGGCTGGCGACTTCAACCACCTTATTTCCATTTACCCATACAATATCCAAAGCAAATGTCATATCCTTCATCCAAAAAGGATAAAAACCGGCTTCATCAAATACAAAAAGCATGCCGTTTTTCGGTGCAAGCGGACTGCGGCCTCCAAGTCCCTGCTTGCGGGCTGCGTCTGTGGATGCAATTTCCAGTTGCCAATCCGTCAAATCCACGATTGCCGTTTTTTCCGGCTGTGGGCTTTTCGAAAAAGCCGCCAATGCAACTGCGAAGCCGGCAGTTGCGGCAAGCACGCAAGCTAAAGCAATTATTTTTCGCCTCAAAGCAAGCGCCATAGTATTATCGTTTTCCGTAACGTCCGATCAACCACGAGGACATTGCCGTTGCCACTGCCAATGTCGCCACAAGAAAAATTTTTCCTCTGGTCTGCAAGCTCAAAGCGATTACTCCGGCGGAAAGGCACGCTCCCCATAAAAGCACAACCGTTGTGCCGTGCGGAATGCCGGATTGCAGCAAACGGAAATGCAAATGCGTCGCATCGCCTTTCCACGGCGAAACCCCGCGGCGCAACCTGCCAAGCACCACAAACGCGGCATCTGCCAAAGGTATGGCCAAAACCGAAAGCGCGATCGCAACCTTGGCGCTTGAAACGATTGCCAAAAATCCCAAAGAAAATCCGGCCAAAGTGCTTCCCGCCTCGCCTAAAAACTGCTTGGCCGGATTGATGTTACGCGGCAAAAATCCCAAAAATGCGCCTCCGATGCCGCCGCTTAAAAGCGCGACAGCCGGCTGAAAATACGCCGGCGACAATGTCAACGCACCCACCATGGCCGAACCTATCACGGCAATTCCCGCCACCAAGCCGTCCAAACCGTCGAGCAGTTTGGTGGCATAAGTTGCGAACAAAAGCCACAACAAAGTAATCAAATCTGCCGGTAGTGAGATCGCGTAGTGCGAAGTGATAAATGCCGGGGATTTCCACCACACCAAGGAAAAACCGCCGCCAGCCGATAAGTTGGTAACCTGCTGGATGCCAGTGCCGGAAATTATCACGACCGTAGCCGCCAAAATCGGAAAAATTATCTGCAATAACGGTGGACGGGCGCGCTTATCATCCGTAATACCACCGATCAATAAAATTAAAACGGCAATAGCAAAACCCAACACTTGCCGCGCGCTGATATTTTGCAGTAATCCATTCACATACAACAAAACAACCGCCGCTAAAATACTGACCGCAACGCCGGTTCCGCCAAAAAGCGGTGTTGGTTTTACGTGGATTTTCCTATCACCGTCCGGCTGGTCAAGTGCGCCCAAACGCCGCGCCAAACGCGCACTCACAAAAGACAGAAAAAATGACAAAATAGCGGTCATCGCCGCCACTACAAATACGCCGGTTGCAATAATCTGCCTGTCCATAAAAAAGAATCTGGAATATGGAATCTAGGCCGGGAAAACGCAGGACATAGGACCCAAGACCCAGGACTTTCGAACTATTAATGCAGGACTTCCAAAACGCCATCAGACTTTAACACGATTTTGTCGCCCCTCCCAACCGCGTTCTTCAAAATCAAATCTGCCAGTCCGTTTTCCACCTTATCTTGGATAACGCGCCTCAACGGCCGCGCGCCAAACAACGGGTCAAAGAAGCCCTCGTGCGCCAAAGCCTCCACCGCCTCATCTTCAGCCGTGAATTCCATACCGCGATCCTCCAAGCGCGACGCGATTTTATTGATTTCCAGCCACGCGATTTGAACAACCTCGTCCATTGCCAGCGGCTTAAACACGATAATCGCGTCAAAACGGTTTAAAAACTCCGGCCTGAAAATGCCTTTTAATTCGCGCTCCAAAAGCGCCGTCCTGATTTGCGGCAAAGGCGTGCCAGCGGCAACTTCAGCTTGAACATATGCCGTGGCCGCATTCGACGTCATAATCACCATGGCATTCGTAAAATCCACGGTTCGGCCGATGCCGTCTGTCAAACGGCCGTCATCCATGACCTGAAGGAACAAATTTAAGATGTCGGGGTGCGCTTTCTCGATTTCATCCAGCAAAACGATAGAGAACGGATTTTTGCGCACAGCCTCTGTTAAAAGCCCGCCGCGTTCATCGCCGGCCGCGCCAATCATGCGCGCCACCGAAGCCGCATCCTGATATTCCGACATATCCAGCCTAACCATCATTTTCTCATCGCCGAAATATTCAGCCGCCAGCGCCTTGGATAACTCGGTTTTGCCGACGCCCGTCGGGCCCAAGAAAAGAAAATTGGCGATCGGCCGCTTGCCTTCCCGCAGTTCGGCGCGCGCACGGCGCAAAGCCTGCGCCACTGCCGTTACCGCCTCATCCTGTCCGATGATCCTCTGATGTAAACGGCTCTCCAGATTCAACAGCTTTTCAGATTCTTCAGCGCCGACAGCCTCAACAGGAATATTGGTTTTCGCATGGACTACTGCTGACACATCTTCGGCCGTCACAAAAGTTTTCTCGCCGCGGTTTTTCCGCGCCAACACCGCGGCTTCGCGGATAATGTCCAAAGCGTTTTGCGGCGCGGCCGTATCATGGATGTAGCGCAAAGCCAGCGACGCAGCCTTATCCAAAGCCGAATAGGAAAAAAAGACTTTATTCTTGACTTCGATCGCGCCGCTCTTTGCCATCAAAACCCGCACCGTATCCTCTTCTGACAGCGACAACACAATTACTTTCACAAGTTTTGATCCCAGCGTCCGACGTTCAAGATACTGCGTCCATGCCGCCGGAGTGGTGGCGGCAATGGCGATAAAATATCCTTTGTCCAGTTCCGCGGCAAACATTTCAGCCAAATCCATTGGCCCGCCGTCACTCCCGCCGGTTAAAGACTCAAGGCCGTCAACCGCCAAAATTATATTTCCTGAAATTGCAACTTCGTCCAACATTGCCATCAAACGCTCTTTTGCCAAACCGGATTCGCCTGAAGCAACAAGCTGGGACAAATTGATCTGCACCAAGCGCCGGTCGAAAAGTTCGGTGGGAACATCTTCCTCAACCATGCGGCGCGCCAGTTCGTTCATCATGGCGCTCTTTCCCACACCTGTCTCGCCGATCAAAACCACGGAACGCCGTCCGCTCTCAACACCTTGCAATAATGCGGCAAACTCCCGCTCGCGGCCGATCATTGGCGCCAAATAACCGCTGCGCGCCAAAAGCGTCAAATCCTCGCTAAACCTGTCGAGCAACGGCGTGCGCACGGCAGTCATCGCGCGATTCATCGTGGTTTTCGGTTTTAAAGCCGCCAAAGCGATAAAACGCAGATGATCTTCGCGCAATTTCTGCTGTAAGCGCACCCATTCGCCTGCACGAAAAACATATTCAGCGCTGAATCCGGCGGCATCAAGCATGCTCTGCACTTTTGCGCTGTCTTTAAAAGATTGCAAAAACAACTCCATACCGCCGACATTTTTGCGTTTTTCCCGCCTCGCATCCGCATAAGACAACGCCAGCGTGCGCTTGGATTCTTTTGAGAGCATGATGGGCGGACTGCCTGCAGACGACGCATCAAGCATCAACTTGGCCAATTTCTCTTTTATGCTATTGAAATTCATTCCCACCCTTGCCATTACCATTCCGCCGGACAATGTCGTCAGCGCCGCGGCAAAAATCATTTCAGGCATTATTTGCGTGCGTTTCAAATCTGAAGTGATGCGATACGCAGTCTCGACAATATCCATTGCTTCTTTGGAAAAATACGGCGCAATGTCAAAACTGTGCTCTCGGCGCTTATCACCGGCCGCATCGTATTCAGCAAGCCGCAGGCCTGACAATTGCCAAGTCGGAATATTTTTTGCTTCCGAACTGAACTCGATGAAATGAAAAAAAAGAAAGCATGCGACCAGCAAACCGAACCAAAAAAATGCCGCCACCGCTCCTCCCGAACTCCAAAAATCCAAAGTCGCGGCAGTGCTGACATCTTCAAGATTAAATACTTTCCAAACCTGTAGCGCCACAGCTGACAAAATGACAAACAAAAGGAAGATGTGAAAAATGCGGAGCGATTTTATTTTCAGCTTTCTCAAAGCAATGGAAAAACTGTCCACCGGTTCGCTCCAAACCAAAAAGCCGTCAGGCGAAGCCACGCCAATGCCGGCGCCGCCGCACATCTTGCAATCAACCGAGGTGCGCGGGTCGCCGCCGCAAGCTGCGCAAACAATGGCTGTATTTGTATCCGGATTATCCATACGGCTAAAATCTTAAACCAAAACTGCGCAAAATCATTAGAACCAAGAAAGGTAGAGCCACAATCCAGGCGAAAAGTCCGAGCAGATAAACCAGCGCTTCCGATGCCAAGGCCACAATCCGCGCCAATAAAATCACAAAGCGCATAAAAACGCTGACAAACCGGCCGGTAATGTCATACTGTCCGTACATCGGCACGAAAAAATTTTTCAGCCAGATGGCAAAACTGTAACTCTTGATCCTGTAATTCAAAGAGCGGCGGGTTTTTTCAACCATCAACATCAGACCCTTTGTGTACCACCAAACCGGAAACCACAAAATACTGCCTAGGTAATCTAAGAAAACATAACGCGCCAATAATGCGCCATGTGCGGACATATGCGGATTATAGCATATGGGCACAGGTGATGGGGGTTAGGTTATAGGTGATAGGTTAATAAAATCCGAATGACGAAATCCGAATGACGAGTGAAGGAAAAATTTCCAGTTTCAAATGAGAGGAAAAGAATCCAGAACCTGGAATCCATGTTTAAAGAATATTATTTTCTGAGCTTGTCGAAGGATTACCTCAACGTATCCCTTCTCAGCCAAAGGCTGACCCGCCTCTGTAGGAGACTTCACTCAGGGCATAATTTTCTGAGCACTGTATACTGGGCACTTTATATCCCCATTCGTATATTCGTAATTTCGTGAAGCCAATTCGTATTTTCGTAGGTACTCGTAATTTCGTAGGTACTCGTATTTTCGCAGACCTCTGCCGCCAAATCAAAATCCCCCTTACACGCGCTAAGGGGGATTTCGCTCTTTTCCTTTTCACAGCAGAACATTCGTCTGTTGTTTAACAGTACAAAGGCTCTGAAATAAAAATTATTTCGCCATGGCGTAAGCTCCAGCGGCAGGGTTAACGAACTCCAGCCTGTCAACCGGAACGAATCCCAAATTCACTGCATTTTCCGACATGGCCTGCACGCTGGAAAGTTTCGCAACTTTATCTTCCAGTTGCAGGACTTCGGTTGACAGGGAATCAACCTTCTTTTCCACATCCCTCAAATGAAAACCTCTTGCTGCCGCGCGATTCACCTGCACGACATAGGCAATGACAAATGCCGTGATCACGGCAAAAACCAGCATATTCCAACCCAGCAAGCCATGTGGCAAGCGCCGGCCGAGAGGCTGTGCAAGCCCCATCCGTTCATGCGGTTTTGTCATAGCTAAAGCTAAACTGCGTGACATATTTTTGTTTATGTATTTTTTTGGTTTAATTTTGCTCGGCGCTATTTTGGCGCCACCAAAACCTATCACCTACCCCCTAAAACCTAACATCTGTTCAACGTTTTTCCGCCACTCTCAACTTGGCGCTACGCGCCCGTGGATTATGACGGACTTCCTCATGTGTCGGCCTGATCGGCCTTTTAGTAAGCACCTCCAAATCATCGGCAGCTTTAAAAGCACGTTTGACGATTCTGTCCTCCAAAGAATTGAAGGAGATGACGGCCAACCTGCCGTGCGGCGCAAGTATGCGGCGTGCGGCTTCCAATGCCTCGCGGAGCGCCTGCAGTTCGTCATTGACGGCAATGCGCAACGCTTGGAAAGTGCGGGTGGCGGGATGGATTCTGCCCCGCTCGTAATTTCGCGGAACAGATGAAGAAACAATGTCTGCCAATTCGGCCGTACGGTTTATTCGGGCATTTTTTCGCGCCGCAATCAAACCATCGGCGATTCGCCGCGCATAACGTTCCTCTCCGTATTCGCGCAAAGCGTCTTCTATCTCCTCACGGCTCCAACCGTTGACGATAGATGAGGCTGTCAGTCCGTTCTCATTGGCTTGCAGTCCGAGCCGCATATCCAATGGCCCGTCCTGCTGAAACGAAAGGCCTTTTTCCGGATCAGCCAGTTCGTCCGAGGAAAATCCCAGATCGAACACAATGCCGTCGCACGGAATAAAACCGTTCGCCTTTGCCTTCTGTAGAAGATTTCTGAAGTTAGCCTCGATGCCGAGCCAGCGTTTTCCGTAAACTTTCAAGCGCGACCGCGCTCTATTCAAGGCCACGGGATCCACGTCAAATGACAGAACCCTGCCTTGAGGCGCGGAAAGCTTGAGCAAGTTTTCAGTATGCGTCGCGCCTCCCAAGGTGCAATCAACATACTTGCCGCTGGAATGCGGGCGGAGCGCCGTCATAACTTCCTCTGTTAAAACGGCGACGTGCGAACTCTCGGAACTCATACGATTGATCCGAGCCGCTCGGCAATATCAGTGCTGTCTTTTTCCGTTTGAGCCGCATAAGCCCTCCACTTTCCCTCATCCCAAATTTCTATGCGATCAAAAAGTCCGGTAACAGCCACGTTTTTTGCGAGTCCGGCATAAGCTCGAAGATATTCAGGTATGACAATGCGTCCTGCTTTGTCCAACTGAACCTCCATAGCTCCGGCCAGCATCAAGCGCGCAAAAGCGCGCGTATCCGCTTGGCCGAGGGGCAAAGCCGCTAATTTGGCGGCAAGTTTTGACCACTCTTCCTTGGGATACAAAAACAGCGAGCTGTCCAAACCGCGAGTTACGACGGCTCCTTCCGCCAAGGCGGAACGAAATTTGACCGGCACTGACAGCCGGCTCTTTTCGTCGAGCGTGTGATGAAACTCACCTATGAACATAAGACAGCTACAAATCCCGCACTATCATCTGACAAGCAACTTCGACCGATTAACCTTTATGTTTTATTTTTGGTTAATGGATATTGCATTGACAGAAGTCAGCGCGGGACCTACTAATTCTTTTGTTTTCCCACTCCTCCCCATCAATACCCATTTTATTCCACTATGAAACTCCAGTCAACCATTTTCTCCCATTCAAAAATCCGCTTAATCAAGCGGAATTGATGTTCTTTTTTTGTTCCAATGTGGATAAATAAATCTTGATACCAAGTACAATTCGACCTTTTGTACCTAGTTCAAAAAATCGAGACATTTCTAAATTTGTGCCGATCGGCACATTTAGGAAATATCGTTCAAAAATTCTTTCCGATCATCTTTTCACCGCGAAGCTTTCTATGATATTTAATCGCAAACCTATGCGCTTCGTCACGGACGGCCACGAGAAGGTCTTTGTGCCGCTTGCACACCGCGCAGATTACTAGATTATTCGGATCGCAGATCAGTTCGTCTTTTTTTCTTGTCGGGCCTTTGGCGAGACCGACGACCGGAATACCGAGCTCCAATTCGCGGATCACTTGCGTAGCGGCATTCACTTGCGGCTTGCCACCATCAATCAAAATGAGATCCGGAAGACGCCAGTTCCTCCCCCTTACGAAGGGGGAGTTAGAGGGGGTCTTTCTGCGAAACCGCCGCATCAAAGTCTCGCGGATCGAAGCGACATCGTTCGATCCTGCCACGGATTTTATTCTAAACTTGCGATATTCGGCTTTAGCCGGTGCGCCATCCTCAAATACGGCCATGGACGCGACGGATGATGTGCCGGAAATGTTCGAGATGTCATAGCCTTCAACGCGGCCGAAAATCAAAACGGACGTCTCCCCTTCCCGAATCTTATCAACGTCGTCATCCTCGCGTTTCAAAATGGCGATATCTTGGATGTGCTCAAGAAAAAAGATCTTATTGCGAAACGACGCCGCCTCCTCAAATCGTTTTTCTTTCGCCGCAGATTTCATCTCCTTTTTATACTGTTTTAGAATGTCGTCCTTCTTCCCTTCAAAAAACTTGATGAGATCGCGGATTATTTTTCCATACTCTTTCTTAGAAATCGCTCCGATGCATACGCCCGGGCACAGCTTCAAGTGGTAATAAAAACACGCCCTCGGCTTCTTACCCGACTTCGGACTATGTACTACGGACTCCGGACTATTACACGTGCTCCACGGAAACGCTTTGCGAATGAGATCCAACGCGGCGCGAAGCGACCGCGGCGAAGTGTACGGCCCAAACACGGCTTTATATTTTTTCCGAGCATCGTCGCCGAGATCTGATCCGCGGATCAGGAGCGGCTTTGGAAAATCTTCTTTCGTAATGATTAGATACAGAAAACTTTTATTGTCTTTATCTTTGACATTATACGGCGGAAAATAATATTTGATGAGATTCGCCTCGAGAATCAACGCCTCGATTGCCGTGGGTTTTTGGATGTAGTCGATCTCGCGGATTTCACTCACCATCTGCGCGATACGTGCGTCTTGAGGGCGTTGGAAATAGGAAGACACGCGACGTTTTAGAGATGATGCTTTGCCGACATAAATAATCTTGACGTCAGCATTTTTCATAAGATAAACCCCCGGAGAATCCGGTAATTCGCCGTTTTTCACTTTTATGCCACGAGGGAATTTCATAATAATTATCCTAACACAAAACACCGATTATTTATTCATTTTGATGATCGAGAATAAAAAAATACTCGATTACTTGTTATTATCCGGCTGTAAAGTTAAAATAAAACCAATTATAGCAATTCAGGCGGCTAGCTTTTTACTTCTAAAACAGCAAGTTTAAATAGTGATATCTTATATTAATATTAAAAATAAGGTTAACAAATTTATTTATTGGACACCAAGAATATTGTCTATCATATTCATATCCTTCTTAGCATTGATGTCATTGGATATTTTTGAAGGAAATTATGGATTCTGGGGAACAATTGTGGGTTTGTTTATGCACAATATTCCGGCAATGATTTTATTAATAGTTTTAATAGTCTCCTGGAAGCGCGAAATTGTCGGAGGAATCGGATTTATTCTGGCCGGATTGGTTTATATCGCTCTGCTAATGAGAAATCCGTTTGAGTGGTATTTACTATCCTGGGCTATACAGATTTCCGGAATTGCTTTTCTAATAGGAGCGTTGTTAATTATTGGCTGGTATAAAAAAATTAAAAAAAAAGCCATAATTGATTCTAGAGCGCGTATTTCTGGGGCGGCACTTCTGATATACGTAAACATTATGCGCAATTTCGCTCCGATCATTGTAGCTCGAACTCCGGCGGGGCATTGCATAAACGCCGCGCATTACAACGGATAACCAACAACTTTGTTTCCTTATCACCAAACAATCTACAGATTTGATATACTATCCACATCATGACACGAAAAATTCCTGCTAAAAAATCATTGGTGTTTTTGATAATCGGTTTTGTGGCCGGTTTTTTATTGTTCTTTTTATTGTTCAGAGTAGCTCTGCCAAATCTGAATAAGCGGCAAATCGAAAAACTTTTTATTGAAGCGGTAAGAACCGCGCCCATCCCATTGGCGTATCACTCACTGAACGATAATGATATCCGACAACTAATCGGCCTGCTTTTTCCAGATAAACTAACGGGTATTACTGAAAACGTTGTTGAGAATGTAAAAACAGATTTAAAGGCGCTCAAAAGTCTTCAATACGATGCTGCCCTCGATGGAATTAACTCGGATGAAGCCATGGTTGAGTATTGGGAAAAAAGCGGTTTGTTAAACAAGCTGGATATCCCGAAAAAAACGGCTCTCGAGCGTATGGCTGCGCTCGACACAACAAAACATTTCTTTGAGCCGAAAAATAATTTTGCAAAATACTATCCGAATACCCCTCCGCCAAATCCCGTTCGATATCCGGGCGAATACGAAGCAATCGGAGCCGTGCTTGTTTCCTGGCCCGTGTACCATGATCCGTTAGCCGATTGGGATGTGCACAAGAATTTGGTTTCGGAAATTATTTCCGAGGCTGATGCATGGATTTTGGTCCCGAATGAATATTGGCAAAAAGCGGTTGAGCTATATCTTGAAGAAAGTGGAATC
>JAHJFW010000060.1 GCA_018824765.1 Patescibacteria group bacterium | reverse complement strand
TTTGCAGTTCGGACCTCGACATTTTACATCCGTCTAAAGGCGGATTTAGGAGAAATACAAATGAGAGTAACGACTTTGGCGTGCTTGTTGGTCCTCACTGGTTGCGGCAAAGCGCACTTCCAGCAGCGCGTGGTCAATACCCCGACCATGCACAGCTTTGCGCAGTGCAATGAAACCCGTTACGGCGACACGGGCTGCGTGGAGGAGGTGAATTCCTCTTCCGACTACTACGGCGGCGGTTTCACGGGCTTGGGACTCGGTTCCCAGCCTGCGGTCTACATGGCCAACGTGCCGGTCGTAACCGACGGCGAACAAGCCATGAGAATGATTCCCGGAGGCACCAGCGTGATCCTGCCGGTTCCGACTCGCGGCGTGGAAAGCCGTGAGGATGCAACGCAGAATCGGGCGATCAAGGACATGAGGAAAATGTTGAACAAGCACGATGACCGTCTCAATGAGAATGAGGTAGGCGAATAACAGCGCGAGAGCGCAACTTCAAGGAGGAAAAGAATGAAACAGATTTTGGTAGCGTTCTTCATCGCGTTTCTCGCGAGCGCGTGTTCGCCTTCGGTTCAAAACGCGGCTGTTCCGCAGTCGCGGCAAGAGAGCGAGAGAGGGCTGTGCGAGAGCGGCGATGCCGACGCGGATCTTGCATGCTACCGCGCTCAACTCAAGTCGGCGCGCCAATCTCTGGACTCGGCGTCGAGTCGGCTGAACGAGTTGCAGAGCAAGGCAAAGTCGTCAGAGGAAAACGATCTGCCGCCGCTCTTGCGTCCGCCGCCCCGGCCGATGCAGTTGCGCCGCATAGTGGCGCCGCGCACCACGAGAGGGGGTTGTGTCAACGGATACAACATCTCAATCGTGAACATGACCCCGCATTTTTTTGCGGTTACGGCCGCGGCCATCGTTCCGTGCGGACCGAGCTATCTGGTTCAGCAATGGGTGGAATATCCCAGTGGTGAATCGGATCTCATCTGGCTCATTCCGCCGAGTGGAAGCGGCGGAAACGTCGGCAACTTCTACTTCGACCCTGACGCAGGCGGAGACGGTCCCCAAGACTATCTCGTAACCGCCTACAGTCAGAGTTCGATTAGCGGCATGAGCGCCGACCATCCGCGCCGCGCAACCGGCAAGAAGTTCGTGGGCCGCGCCGAAGTTCCGTGGGAGCGCGGAGGGGGATGGGGAGTCGTCAAGATTTTCCCCACTGACTTGCACTGAGCCTCTCGTAGGCTTGATGCGAGAATCTCAAAACCGACTGGCAGTGCCGGTCGGTTTTTTTCTTTTCTCATCGCCAAGCATGGATGCGATGAGAGGGGACGATGCGGATTAAGCCGCTCGTCTTGCGGTATTTTTCTCACGCGGCAAAAAAATGGTCAACAGGAGCTGTGGATTATTTTTATTCCTGCTCCTGCTCCTCCGGGGTAGCATCAATTTCATCCGGCCAAAATCCGGTTTCATGCAAGGTTTTGTCCGCCAGATCTTCAGCTTCATCAATATCCATCATTTCATCCAAAATCAGATGATTTATAATCGTGGCGCGGCATTCTGGTTTTGGTTTTGGCGCGCCCGTCTCGTCCAAGCACATGTTGTGCAGCATTTGCGTATCAACCATATGCTAAAAGCATAGCATAAGGAGGGAAGTAGGGAAGTAGTAAGTGGAAAAGTATCTGGTATCTGGTAGCTGGCATGGGGAAGGTAGAATGACGAAATCCGCCTGCCTGCCGGTAGGCAGGAATGACGAATGACGAATGAGAATGAGGGAGAGTAGCTGGTATCTGATAGCTGGTATATGGAAGCCGGGAACTGAATTCTTTGTCATTGCAAGCGGCTGAGGGGAGCGCGACAATCTTATATATAAATTATATCTCACGAGCGAACTTGAAGAGTTACCGAAATGTTTTTTGTAGGCGTATACTTTGTTTATGAAGTTACGATTTTTTCTAGTGACTTTTATTTTAGTTGCATTGGGCGCCGGATGCGAAGAGCGGGCGCGGCCTTCTGTATTGCGCAGCGAGAGGATTCCGAACGATGCAGTGAAACAAACAGCGTCTAGCGATGCGTTGCCGCCGATTCTGCATTCCTCTGAATGGGAAAAGCCTGTCGCTCTTTTGCCGCCGGTCAACACAGCGGGTGCGGAAGATTCCGCTTTTATTACACCCGATGGCGCGACGCTTTATTTTTTCTTCACGCCCGATGTAAGAGTTTTGCCGGAGGGTCAGGTCTTGGACGATGTAACTGGAATTTACGAAGCGCATTTAATTGACGGCGCCTGGAGCGAGCCAACGCGTGTATGGCTTCAGGATTCGGGAAAGCTTTC
>JAHJFW010000059.1 GCA_018824765.1 Patescibacteria group bacterium | reverse complement strand
TTACCGTTGGGACAAGCGCGGCCACGAGCAAAAGCGCAATAGCCTTGGCTGAAAAATATGACGGAATTTGGGCGTCCGTGGGTTATCATCCTGAGCATCTGACAAGCGATTTCCATGACGAATCCGAAGGTGATTTTGAAATATACGATGCGGATGAAATCGCGCGGATTGCGGCCTCATCGAAAAAAGTCGTGGCAATAGGGGAGACCGGCTTGGATTTTTTCCGAATTGATGAAGTGAAAGATCCGGAGGGCGGGAAAACCCTGCAAGAAAAAGCCTTTGCTGAACATATTGATTTGGCCTTGAAATTGGATTTGCCGTTGATCATTCATTGCCGGAACGCTTTTATTCGTATGGCGGAAATGCTTCAAGCGCAATATGCAGGCCGTAAAATCCGCGGAGTAGTCCATTGTTTTACAGGCTCGTGGGAAGAAGCCAAACCGCTTCTAGACATCGGCCTCCACATTTCTTTTACAGGAATAATCACTTTTCCTCCGAAAAAATCTGACAATCCTGAAATGCACGTCCATAGCGTGATTGAGAGAATGCCGCTTGATCGCATTATGGTAGAAACCGACGCCCCGTGGCTTGCGCCCGTTCCTTATCGCGGCAAACAAAACGAACCGTCTTTCGTCTGCTATGTCGCTGAAAAAGTCGCGGAAATCCGAGGCGTTTCCGCGGAAGCAATCGCAAAAGCTACGACAAAAAACGCAATGGATTTTTTCAATTTACCATAAACGCCCTGTTTTAACCCGCTGTTTTCAAAAAAATCGCCTCCGTTGACAGTAACTTTGAAAATTTATATACTCTTTGCGCCAATATGCCTGAAATACCAATTGAAAAGAGGGGAATTTCAACTTGGCAGGCAGTGTCGTTCGTATCGGAAATAGGCATAACCATTGCCGTTCCAACCGTAACTTTCGCATTAATCGGCAACCGATTGGATAAATACTTTAATTCAACTCCGTGGTTTCTGGTGTTAGGTTTGCTGGCATCACTCGCAACCGTGGCATATTTAGTAACAAAAAAAGGCAGGCGCATCATTAGCAAGCTTTAATAAACCCATGACAATTCCACCGCTTCAGGCTGAACAGCTATTCAATATCGGAGGACTGCCGATAACCAATGCTTACATCAATTCGTCGCTAGCCCTGCTTTTGTTTATAGCGGCGGCTTTTCTTATACGATTCAACTTAAAAGAAATTCCCGGTAAATTCCAAAACGCCGTTGAAGCGCTTTTGGAATTTCTTTTAGGATATTTTGATCAGGTAACGCATGACCGCGCCAAATCACGCCGTTTTCTGCCGTTGGTCGGCACGCTTTTCTTCTTCATCCTCGCCTCAAACTGGATGAGCCTCATACCCGGAACCGGTTCGATCGGGCTGTGGCTGCCGCATAAAGGCGAGATCGAATTGATACCCCTTTTAAGGCCTGCCATGAGCGACCTTAACCTTACGCTGGCAATGGCGGCGCTGTCGGTAATCGCCTCGCATCTGTTCGGCTTGTTTACGCTCGGCGCCTTTGTGCATTTGAATAAATTCATCCAACTGGGAACGCTGTGGAAAGCCGTGAAAACCCTGAATCCGGTTAAAATACTGGTTGCCTGCGTTGAATTGGTCGTCGGCTTCATCGAGCTGTTTTCCGAAATCGCAAAAGTCGTTTCGCTGTCCCTGCGTTTGTTCGGCAATATTTTCGCCGGCGAAGTTCTGTTAACCGTAATCTCCGGATTATTCGCTTTTGCCATGCCTTTGCCATTCATGGCTTTGGAACTTATCGTTGGCATTGTGCAGGCCACGGTTTTCTCAATGCTGACGCTGGTATATTTAACAGTCGCCACAACCCATCCGCACGAAAACGAGGGCGAGGCCGCGCATGCGTAAGATTGAGATGGGACGCCGTCTGTTGGTCAGGCGGCGCGCCAATTCACTCTTAACCACGGAAATGCCGCGACATTAAACACAAAATCACTGTCGACGGATATCCGAAACATTATGGACGCAGAAGCCATCAAACTTCTAACTAAAGGTCTTGCCATCGCCATCGGCGGTTTTGCGCCGGCGCTGGCGATTGGAAAAATCGTCTCAAAGGCGATGGAATCAATCGGCCGTAACCCCGAATCCACGGAAAAATTGTTCGTGCCAATGCTTTTGGGCGCGGCATTTGCCGAAGCCATCGCCATTTACGCTTTGGTAGTGGTATTCACCTTGTAGGACGCTTTGAACGGGATGATTGATAATTAATTACGAATGACTAATGACTAATGAAATAAGGTTTCCGACATTCGTCATTCGGATTTCGTCATTCGGATTTTATCAAAATCATCCCGCAAATAAGCCTCATACACCTTCATTATGATCAATGAAACAACCCAACTGGCTGCTGAAGCCGCCAATACCGCGCATTCCGGCGGAGTCCTTGGCACGCTCGGCATAAACTGGAAATTATTCATCGCGCAACTCATCAACTTTGCCGTGGTCGCGCTTGTCGTTTGGAAGTGGATTTACAAACCGCTCCTAAAATTAATGGATGAACGGACAAAAAAAATCAGCGACGGCCTTGAGTTTTCGAAAGACGCGACGCTCCAGCTCGAACAAATCAAAGCTGAAAAAGAGGTTGTCATGCGACAAGCCAAAAGCGACGCAATCGGATTGATTGAAGATGCCAAGCGCAAAGCGGAAGATGTAAAGAAAGAAAAGCTTGATCAGGCCAAGGCTGAAATCGAAAAATTGGTCGAGGAGGGAAAGGAACGCATGGAGAACGAACGGCGCTCATCCTTTGACCTGCTGAAACGCGACGCGGCTGACCTGACCGCATCTTTGGCGGAAAATTTATTGTCCGCTCTGGATGCCAAAACGCGCCATGAACTTGTGAAGGATTCCCTGCAAAACATTGAAAAACTAAAAAAATGAAAACCTCAAAACATTACATCAAAGAAATTGCGCGCGCCTTGGTCGTAAAGGCGATGGAGGAAGGCGTTCTCGAAACCGTGCTGGCGGACTTGGAAAATATTTCCGTCGCCATGTCAACATCGCGCGGAATATCGCCGATCCTGCAAAACCGTAGTATGGAACCTGCAAAACGCCGCAAAATGCTTGCCGACGCGCTGAAAAACCATGCGCATAAATTCGCCATAAACGCCTTATTGCTGCTGCAGGAAAAAAATCTTCTGCGTTTTACAGCTTCGCTTTTGGCGGCGTCAATCAAAGCGGCTGAAGAGCTGGCGAATTATAAGGAAGTGCGCATTATTTCCGCCGTAGAATTGAGCGATTCTGAACGGCATCAATTGATGGACTCGCTCACCAAAAAATTCGGAACATCTTTGAAACTACGCGAAACTGTTGAAAAGGGAATTTTTGGCGGTTTGATCCTGGAAGTTGGATCCAAAAGATTCGATTTTAGCGCTAAAGGATGGATTAACGGGTTAAGGAGCGCGATAATTAATGCTGTATAAGATCTAAAAAAAGCGAATTAATTTGTATATTTATGAGCGAACAAAAAGTCAAAAACGTAACAGCCGTGGCAAAAATCGCCGATCTTCTTAAACGGAAGATTGAGGAGTTTGAGACTGAAACCGGCGGCGCGGAATACGGCATGGTCCGCGACGTAGGGGACGGAATTGCTTCGATTTCAGGGTTGGCAAACGCCAAATCAATGGAAATGTTGAAGTTTGAATCAGGCGAATTCGGGGTTGCGTTAAACTTGGAGGAAGAACGTGTAGGCGCAATGATTTTGGGCACCGGCAGGGGAATTAAAGCCGGCCAAACGGTTACAGGCACGGGGAAGATACTTTCGATTCCGGTCGGCGACGACTTGTGCGGCCGCGTTCTTGATCCGCTGGGCCTTCCGCAAGATGGCAAAGGCGCAATCAAATCAAACAAATTCGCGCCAATAGAAAAAATTGCGCCCGGCGTTATGAAACGGGAGGGCGTCAGCGTGCCGCTCATGACCGGCATTAAAGCGGTGGACGCCTTGATTCCGATCGGCAGGGGACAACGCGAACTGATTATCGGCGACCGGCAAGTCGGAAAAACAGCGATTGCCGTTGACACCATTTTGAACCAAAAGGGACAGGACGTGATCTGCATATACGTCGCCATCGGACAAAAAGAATCCAAAATCGCAAAAATCGTAAAGCGCTTGGAAGAGGCGGGGGCGATGGATTACACGATCGTCTTGCTCGCGGGAGCCTCTGCTCCGGCTGCCTTGCAATATATTGCCCCGTATTCCGGCTGTGCCATTGCCGAATATTTCATGGATCAGGGCAGGGACGCGCTGGTTGTTTACGACGATCTGTCAAAACATGCTTGGGCCTACCGCGAAGTTTCACTCTTGCTCCGCCGTCCGCCCGGCCGCGAAGCCTATCCCGGCGACATTTTCTATCTCCACTCGCGCTTGTTGGAAAGGTCATGCCGCAGAAACGAGGAAAGCGGCGGCGGTTCTATCACGGCTTTGCCGATCATTGAAACGCAGGCCGGCGACGTTTCCGCCTACATTCCGACAAATGTCATATCAATCACTGACGGACAGATTTATCTGGAAAGCGATTTGTTCTACAAAGGCATCCGTCCGGCTTTAAACGTCGGGTTGTCAGTTTCCCGCGTCGGCGGCGCGGCACAAACAAAGGCAATGAAAAAAGTTGCCGGACAATTACGCCTTGACTTGGCACAGTTCCGCGAACTGGAAGCGTTTTCGCAATTCGCAACCGATCTTGATGAAACAACGCGTAATCAGATTGAAAAAGGACGGCGCACTGTGGAAATTTTGAAACAGCTGCAATATCAGCCCATGTCAATGGCGCATCAGGTAGTTGTCCTGTATGCGGTCACGCGCGGCCTGATCGACCAAATCCAAATTGAAAAAATCAAGGAATGGGAAAATGGTTTGCATGAATATTTGGATGCGGTGCAAAGCGATCTCTTGAATGATCTGCAGGCCAAGAAAACACTCGAACCGGAATTTGAAGAGGCGATCAAAGCGGCCATAACCGACTGGAATGAACAATTCACCAATAAATCCGAATAACGAAATCCGAATGACTAATTTAGGAAATATTCCTTCATTCGTCATTAGTAATTAGTCATTAGTCATTCATACCCTTAATCACTGCAAAGTCCATATGGCCGTCTCCACGTTATTCATAAAGCGCCGAATCCGATCGGTCGGCAACACGCGCAAAATCACCAAAGCCATGGAACTGGTTTCGGCTGCAAAAATGCGTAAAGCCGTGCATATGGCAGTGGCTTCGCGGGGATATTCCCATTCATTAAAGGATATTGTTGAGGAAATCAGCGCGCGAATTGATCCGTTTTTGCACCAGCTTTTGTTCGGGCGCAAAGATTCCAAAAATATTTTGGCGATAGTGGTCGCGTCAGACCGCGGACTCTGCGGCGGATTTAATGCCCAGCTTTTGCGAAAAGCGCTGGAATTTTTGCAACGCCGCACAGAAAGTGAAATCAATGTCGTCACTTTGGGAAAACGCGCAGACCGCGCTGTCAAACGTGCAGGTTATAAAATCGCGGCTTCTTTCGAACCGATTGCCAAAGCACCGTCATTCGAAAAAGCCCAGCCGATCAGCCAATATGTGCACAATGAATTTATTGCCGGCAAGGTTGACCGCGTGTTTATCGTATACACGGATTTCAAAAGCGCAATTTCGCAAATTCCGACGGTTGAACAGCTCTTGCCCATCATTCCCGAAGACAAGCTGCCGGCTGGCGCAGGGTCGAATGAGGATGAAATACGCGAGAGTGAAAGCTCAAATATTTTGTTCGAACCGAATGCGAAGGAAATTTTGGAACAACTTTTACCGCGGCTGGTCGGCATCAAGATTTACCAGGCGCTCCTTGAATCTGCCGCTAGCGAACATTCCGCGCGCATGCTGGCAATGCAAAACGCCACAAGTAATGCCTCGCAAATGATTGATGACCTGACTTTCACGTTTAACCAAGCGCGGCAAGCCGGCATTACGCGGGAAATCTTAGAAATATCAGCAGGTAAAGCCGCGATAGAATAAAATATGAAAATAAACAATAACTAAATTATGAATGACTAATGACTAATTACTAATGACGAATGAGGGAATATTTCCTAAATTAGTCATTCGGATTTCGTCATTCGGATTTTATCTAACAATAAGCAATAATTTCAATTCCAGATTCTAACCTCTATGACTAAAGGAAAAATCACACAAATCATCGGTCCGGTCGTTGACGTTTCATTCGAAGGCGACCCGCCCGATCTCTACAACGCCCTCAAGATAAAAACCGGGGACACGGTCCTGGTTTTGGAAGTTTCCCAGCACTTGGGCGGCGGGGATGTGCGCACGATTGCCATGTCTTCGACAGACGGGCTTCAACGCGGCATGGAGGTTGAAAACACAGGAGCCCCGATCTCTGTTCCGGTCGGACGGGAAACTCTCGGCCGTATGTTTGACGTTACAGGCTTGCCTATCGACAATCTTGAACCGGTAAAGACCGAAAAAACCTATCCCATCCACCGCCAGCCGCCGCTCTTTAAAGACCAGTCAACCAAAACAGAAGTGCTTGAAACAGGCATTAAAGTTATTGACCTCATCTGCCCGTTTTTAAAGGGAGGCAAGGTCGGCCTGTTTGGCGGAGCCGGCGTCGGAAAAACAGTCATCATTATGGAACTTATCCGCAATATCGCCAGCGAGCACGGCGGATTTTCAGTTTTCGCCGGCGTTGGAGAAAGGTCGCGCGAAGGCAATGACCTGTACCGCGAAATGAAAGAATCCGGTGTTTTGGAAAAAACGACTTTGGTTTTCGGCCAGATGAACGAGCCGCCCGGAGCGCGGTCTCGCGTTGGATTGACAGGATTGACAATGGCCGAATATTTCAGGGATGAGGAAAAACAGGATGTTTTGCTTTTCGTTGACAACATTTTCCGCTTCACGCAGGCCGGCTCGGAAGTCTCGGCTTTGCTCGGCAGAATTCCGTCAGCCGTCGGTTACCAGCCGACACTTGCAACAGAAATGGGCACTCTGCAGGAAAGAATCACCTCCACCAAACAAGGTTCGATCACATCCGTCCAAGCCGTGTATGTGCCGGCTGACGACCTGACTGATCCGGCGCCAGCCACTACCTTTGCCCACCTTGACTCAACCGTGGTCTTGTCGCGATCCTTGGCAGAACTCGGAATCTATCCAGCTGTTGACCCGCTTGATTCTTCTTCAACGATCCTCGATCCGCAGATCGTAGGCGAACGGCACTATAATGTTGCGCGCGGAGTCCAACGCGTCCTACAGCGTTATAAAGACTTGCAGGACATCATTGCAATTTTAGGTATTGAAGAATTGAGCGACGAAGACAAGCAACTCGTCAGCCGCGCGCGTAAAATCCAAAAATTCCTGTCACAGCCGTTCCATGTGGCCGAAGTGTTTACGGGAAATACCGGCAAATACGTGAGCCTGGAAGACAACTTGCGCGGATTTGAGGAGATTCTCGCCGGTAAATTCGACGAAGTCCCTGAACAAGCCTTTTACATGAAAGGCGAAATCAGCGAAGTCGCGAATTCTTAGCGCTATGGCTTTTTTTCTGGAACTTATAACGCCCGAGCGCTCAGTTTACCGGCAAGAGGTTGACCAAATCACTTTGCCCACGGTGCAAGGCGAAATCACGATACTGCAAAACCATTTGCCGCTTGTTTCGGCCCTGGTCCCGGGAATCGCACGGGTGGTCGCAAATGGAGTGGAGGAAGAGCTGGCTGTGGCAGGAGGATTTTTGCTGGTTGAAGAAGGCGGGCGTACGCGCATCCTTGCTGACTCAGCCGAGCGCGGACATGAACTCGATATGGAAGTTCTGGAAGAAGCCAGGGCGCGTGCTGAAAAAATAATGGCTGAAATGACCAGAACGGATGATGCGGCTTATGCGGCAGCTGCGGCACAACTCGAACACGAGCTTGCGCGCTATAAAGTAGCTATAAAACATCGCAAAACCAAGCGTCCGCCGGTTATCGGCGCGGGTATTGACCGCGCAGAGTAAAAAGGGTGTACATTAAACAAAAACCCACATTTTTAGAGGACATTATCGCACAAAATTCAACTTTGGTTGCCAAAAGTTGGAAATGGGGTATAATGAATTATGCGACTTTTTATAGGAATAAAAGTTCCTGTAAACAATTGTGAACAATTGCAAAGGGCTTGGACTAAAATTCAAACAACGCCCTCGGATTTCAGACCGATTGAAACTGAAAAATGGCATTTTACTTTGGCATTTTTAGGACAAGTAGAGGAGGAAAATATTGAGATTTTAAAGCACTTGTTGACTTTGGCAGTAGACAGTCCGCCACAAGGCGGATTTATTTTTAAGGATTTTGAAACTTTCCCTCGCAAACATCCGCGCTACTTGGTAGCCCGTGCCGCTGCAGAACCTGCCAAAGAATGGGAATCGTATGTAGACAGAATGCGAGATATGATTTCCGTAGCCGCACCGGCCATGGACCGCAAACCGTGGATACCACACTTAACGATCGGGCGCGCAAAAAAAAGACGCTTATTGCCGCGCTGGAATGCGCCATGCGAAGAAATAAAATGGCAACAGCCGTTCAAAATATGTTTAATTGAAAGCCTTCCGTCGCAGGATGGGGCTAATTACAAAGTTGTGTATGAACCGCCTGTCAAATTTTAATTGCTTTGGTTTAGTCATCCATGGATTTGGACGCGAGGAAATAATCAACAGGATTAAAGTTTCCGAAGGACGGGGAGTGCATATTTGGATCGTAACCGCCAACCCTGAAATTTTATTGACAGCAAAATACAACGCGGGTTATTGGCAGGCCTTGCATATCGCTGACTTGCGAATTGTCGACGGCTTTGGCTTACAACTCGCGGGTTGGCTAAAAGGCGCTTCGCCGCAACGCCAAAGCGGAGTCGAGCTGGCTGAAATATTGCTGGAACGCGCAGCACGAAAAAACCAAAAAATAGTTTTCTTGGGCGGGCAAGCTGGCGCGGCAGACAAATCGTCTTGGATTATGCGCGACAAATATCCAAATTTGAAAATCAGCGCCATTCAAGGCGGCCTTATCAGCCCTAGCGGTGAGGGCGATCCTACAATGGATGCCACGATGCGCGATCTCCAATCCGAAGCTCCTGATATCTTATTCGTAGCCTTCGGCCATCCGAAACAGGAAGAATGGATTGCTAAAAATATGGACAAACTTCCGTCGGTAAAAATCTTCATGGGAGTTGGCGGCGCCTTTGATTTCTGGTCAGGAAAAATCAAACGTGCACCGATTTTTTTACGCGCCTGCGGCTTGGAATGGCTCTGGCGCCTATACAAACAGCCTGGGCGCTGGCGCAGGATTTTTAACGCTGTGGTGGTTTTTCCGATTGAAATTTTGCGGGAACATTTGGGGAAGGGAGGGAAATAAGAAGTGCTCAGGGCTCAGTGAATTTGTTTTTCCTCTTCTCCGTCATTGGAAATTGAAAATTGATAATTGTAAATTTTTCCCTCATTCGTTATTTTAAAAACCGATGGAGAGGCCCATCGGTTTAAGGTTCTAAGCTTTGCCGGTCGCGGCAAGCAAACGCTCATAGGCCTGGCGGCGCTTGGCGTTTTTTTGCTCAAAGAGCCAGTCAGCGATCTTGATCACCTTGGCTCCGGTTTCCTCGAGGTGGTAGCCTCCGACTGCGTCACCTTGCGCGCCGAATGACAGCGCAAAATGCAAACTCGCAACTTGCGCCCTCAGTGTATACTGGCGGGGCTTTTGCGGTTTGAGGCTGTACACAAGGACTGCACGGGTGGTTCCCTTGAGATGCCGGTCACTGTCTGTGAGCGGCTGCACTTCGCCCTTGCTGACCATCGCCTCGAAGAGCCTGTCCACCAGACTTGCAAGGCACTTGTTCGAAGCTTGAAAACAGCGGTTGCACGGATCCATGTTGAAAGTCAGACCGTCAACATCGTCCTTCGCGCTGATCCCATGCTTGAGCATGCCCTTCTTCGCCTTCTTGAGTTCATCCCAAGCGCGGCGGAAGTCTCCAGACTCGATGAATCGGCCGACCTTGGCCAGCCAATACTCATCAGCGCTAAAGCTGTTGAAGAGCGGATGTTCGGGGCTGCACAGCTCGTCCCTGAAGGTTGTGAAGAGCGCGAGCTGATCAGAGTATGGCAGCACTTCGCTCGCGAAGTATGAAATCGGCAGGCCGCCTCCGCGAACCTCCCAAACCTTGAAAGGCGCGCAAACCACGCCCTCCAAATACTCTTGCCATCGCCCATCCTCACGGAAACGCTGGGCCAGAAGCGCCATCAAGCTCTCCATGAAGGGCGAGAGACAAGCGCGAATCAGAAGCGCCCGTGCAGACATCCCTTGGGCGAAGAGCCTGCCCATCACCCTTTCAGCCGTCTTTTTCCTTTGGATGACTGAAAAGCCCTGCGGGTTGTTCCGCGCAAAGCTCTCCAAGGCCTTCATGTTTTCCAGCGCTACACTGATGCGCTCGGCCGCAATGTTTGTTGTCACTGATTATTCCTCCTGCGAATATTCGCAATCTGAGGTTTATCGTAACAGCGGGATTGCTGCTGCGTACTTAATACAAAGCTTTTTCAAAGAACAGACTAACCAAAGCGTTTTCAAAAATCCCATATATTTCACATCTTGTCAACCCCGACCGCAAAATTCACCGTGGACAAGTTTGGTAAAATCACGTAACATCATCGTGTTATGAAGATTAAAATCGTCGATGCGAGCAAAATACGAAATACCATTGATACGGATTTCAGCGGGGTTGGAACGCACGCCGATTATCCTTTTATTCCTCTTGGAGAATTATGGATTGACAAACATTTAAAAAATGAAAAAGCGCTTTTTATCTCGCTCCTAAAATTGGAAAAAAAGATGCGCGGCAAGCCTTTCAGATTGATACGCGAACACGCTAAAAAAACCTTGACCGTACCCAAAAGAGCAAAAGTAGAAATCAAAAGCCGTGAGCAAAAAGGCGCAATTACCCTTAATTACGTTATCGGCGCCGAAGTGCGCAAAAAACTGGATCCTTATTTTCTATTAGGCGGGCACGACTTGATTTACAGCTACATCCCAAAAAACAACATTTGGATAGACCTGAAAGTCAACCCAAAAGAGTTGAAATACACACTTATCCACGAAATGGAGGAACGTGCGCGCATGGCAAAAGGCATGTCTTATTTGGACGCCCATGATTTCGCCATTGCAACTGAACGCGCGGCCAGAAGAAAAGACGGCGTGGCTGATTTTATAAGAGGCTAAACATAGGCGGAATATGATCAAGCTCAATCCCTTCCGCCAATCAGCCGGCCTATGCGGCCCGGCAAGTTTAAAAATCCTGATGGAATATTACGGCAGGGATTTTTCAGAAGAAGAGCTTACCAATATCTGCAAGGCTTCGGCTGATTACGGGACAGACCATGCGCAAATGGTTGACGCAATAAAATCCATTGGTGAAAATCCGCTGGCCAAAGATAACGCTGCTCTTGAAGATATACGCGAGCAAATAGCAAAACATACGCCGGTGGTGGTAGGATGGTGGTCGCAAGACGAAGACCATTATTCCGTCGTTTACAACATTGATGAAAAATTTATCTATTTGATGGATCCGGAAATTGAAGACGGGAAACGAATTATGCCGATTGATGAATTTTTAAAGATTTGGCATGATTTTGATGGCCCCGAAAATACCCGCGTTGAGCATTGGATGATGGCCATTGAATCCGCACGGTAGCATTCTTGCTATACTAACCACATGAAAAATCCCTTTAATGAGCACGTCCGTGTACGTTTCGCCCCCAGCCCGACCGGTTTTTTGCATATAGGCAATTTAAGGACGGCGCTTTACAACGAATTGCTGGCACGCCATTTCAATGGCGATTTTATCCTGCGTATCGAAGACACTGACCGCACGCGCATTGTCGAAGGCGGTGTGGAAAACATCTGCCGTTCGTTGCAGGCAACCGGCGTTATTCCGAATGAAGGCATCTGGCTGGATGAAAAAGGCGAATTATTCGAGCGCGGCGATTATGGCCCATATCTCCAATCAGCATGCCGCGAACGCCATCTGGAACAAGCAGAGAAGTTAGTCACCATGGATAAGGCATATTACTGTTTTTGTTCGACTGAGCATCTCGACGATTTAAGGAAAAAACAGCAAGCAAAAAAACAGCCCACAATGTATGACGGTTCATGCAGAAAATTGGATCCTACTGAAGCGCGAAAAAAGGTTGAAAGCGGGGAGAGCCATGTTATCCGCCTTAAATTGCCAAAACACGGCTTGATTTCTTTCAATGATATTATCCGCGGAAAAGTCACTTTTGACTGGTCGGTTATAGACGATCAGGTGATTATAAAATCCGACGGCTTTCCGACATACCATTTGGCCGCCACCAGCGACGACAACCACATGGCGATCAGCCATGTTCTACGTGGAGAAGAGTGGGTGTCTTCAACGCCGAAACATCTTTTTATTTATGAGGCTTTCGGATGGAAGATTCCGCAATTCGCGCATTTGCCATTGCTATTGAACAAGGATAAATCCAAACTTTCAAAACGCCAAAGCGATGTCGCCACAGAAGATTATTTGAAGAACGGCTACCTGCCCGAAGCCTTGTTGAATTTTGTCGCGCTTCTCGGCTGGAATCCTTCGGCTGAACGCGAAATTTATTCACATGACGAATTGGTCGAACTTTTTTCCGTTGAAAAAATAAACCACAGCGGCGCGGTTTTCAACCTTGAAAAACTCGACTGGTTGAATTCACAGTACATCAAACAGCTGCCTAAAAAAAAATACCTAAAACTAGCCCGCACTTATCTTGAAACAGCCATTACTGATGATGCTTACATTGATCGATGCCTTTTAATGCTGAGTGACAGAATCGTCCGTTTTGGCAATGTTACTGATTTAGCGAAAGACTTTTTAGACCTGAAAAAAGATTATTCGGGTGTTTCACTGACTTGGAAAAAACAAACAACGGAAGACGCTACGGAAAAACTCGAGGCGCTCAAGGAATTGCTGGAAAGTTTAAGCGCTGATGACGTTGCCAAAATGGAAAAATCCGAAAGCGCAATAAAATCCTTGATTTTGGAGAGGGGGTGGACAAACGGCGAAACGCTCTGGCCGTTGCGCGTTGCACTTTCCGGACAGGAAAAATCCCCAAGTCCTTTTGAACTGTTGGCCATTTACGGCAAAGACCGATCACTCGGGCTTTTAGAAAATGCGCTCAAGCATTTGCGTGCATCATAGCTTTTTTGCCGGTGGGATAGTATTATCAATAAGTAAATGAAAAAAATTTCGCATTTCACGGGCGTAATTTTAATTGTCGCACTTTTGTCCGATTTTGGTTGTAGTCGGATGGTTTTTGCTGCCACGTCAAACGACAACGTAAAAGATGCGGTTGAAGAACTTAACGCATCAGTAAAAGACAAGCGTGATAGAATTTCCGAAATAGACAATTTGATAAGCGGATATAGAAACAAGATAGCTCAACAGGAAGCGCAGCAGACTAATCTGGCGAATGAAACACTGCTGCTTGAAAACAGGATCAAGGAAAAGGAGTTGGCGATTTTGCGCGTAAAAACCGAGATCGAGGCGTTAAAACTTGAAATCGAAAGTCTCGATCATCAAATCGACGATCAAGAACAGCGGATTGCAAAACAAAAATTACTGATAGCGGAATTAATCAGGCGAGTCAGGCAGTCTGACGAAGTTAATACCCTCGACGTTTTTTTAACCCGTCCCACGTTATCATCTTTTTTTGACCGTTTGGAAGAAATAAAAAAACTAGAACGCAGCCTCGGCGAAACAATTGAACAAGTTAAGGATGTAAAAAAAGTTTTAGAGGAAACCAAAAAAGCCCGAGACGACAGGTTGGAGAATATAAAATTGCAGGAAAAGGAGCTAGAAATAGACCAACAAAAATTGGAATCCGAGAAGAATTTCAAACTGTCGTTAATCACACAAACCCAACAGAGCCAGCAGGAATTTGAAAAAATACTGTACGAGTTGAAACAGCAGCAACAAACTACGCAAGATGATATCGCGAGGCTGGAAGACAAATTAAAAGAAACATTAAAATCAGTTGATGACGCCCTTGCGCGCGGCGATATTTTGCTTAACTGGCCAGTCCAGCCGCTTCGCGGAATTTCTGCGCATTTCCATGATTCGGATTATCCATTTAGGAATTTGTTCGAACATCCGGGAACGGATATACCGACGCCTGTCGGAACTCCTATCCATGCGGCTGCCGGCGGTTATGTAGCGTGGAATAAAACCGGCAGGATGTATGGCAATTACACCATGATCGTGCATCCGGGCGGTATTGCGACGATTTACGCCCATTTGTCAAAATTTATAGCCAAACCCGACACTTATGTTGAACGAGGAGATGTAATCGGCCTTTCCGGCGGCCGTCCGGGAGACCCCGGAGCCGGACTTTCAACTGGCCCGCATTTGCATTTCGAAGTCAGGCAAGATGGCATTCCTGTTAATGCCGAAAACTTCCTGCCAAGTTATTAAAGTTGGCAAATCCTAAACCCAGCCCAGTAGACGCCGGATGTCTGAAAGGGGATTGGGATTTTTTAATTTTTCTGCCCTCAAGCACGCTGACCCAATCACCAAGGTCTGATTCTTCAATCAAATTTGCCAGTAACGGCGCCCAAGCTTTGGTAGAGATCCAACAGCTGTCGTGCAACTTGATGAATCCCGCGGCTTTTAGAGAGCGGCGGAAAATTTGCCTGGCCTTCCTTTCAGTTTCCGGAATATCAAAAGAAACGATAGTAATGCGATTATTCGGAAGTTCCGGGGGTGTCAATTGTTTTTTCGCGTTTATAATCTTCTCCCCAAGCAGTGATAATTGAAACGAGCGCTGCCGTCGTTTTTTCGTTTCAATTATGGCGCGTCGTTTTTTTAAACGAAACATCGCCGCACGCATCTTCGCCCTTTCGCGTTCAAATTCAATTTCTTTTATAAAAGGATATCCGTAACGCATAAGAGCGTTAGGTTTATAAACCGAGTATTCAAGTATCTCTACTCCATCTGCGATCGCATTTAATATCGCATCGCAAAGGGGCCCTATCTTTCTGCCCATATCATTTTCAGTTAATCATGAAAGCAAAGAGGCGTAATTTAAATTTCACTATAAGTTCACTATGCGTGATAAACACGTGTGATAAACACACGGAAACTTAAAATCCTCTCTTAGGGGCAGATCCCTGTACCTACTAATACTGCTATCTTATTTAATCGGCCGCGTCAAATTGCGTAACGGGGAATTTAGGAATAGGCTAAGTTGAGAGAAGAAAACTTAGTTTTTTGCTGTGGATAAAATGGAATATTAACTTTGCTAAAACAAAAAATTGTGTTTTGAAATGCCTGTTAAGGAATTATCCACAGGTGATCTTTGTTGGATAGAATAAAAAAAGCCGGCCTTTTTTCAAATGCACCACATTACTAAAGTCTCCACCGACAGAACGACCGTGCTAACGGCCGTCCAGCGAACAAAACTATCCTTCGTCGCTCTTTGCGCTGAAAATTTCCATTCCGCAATAAAATAGCGCCCCGCAACTTGTGATCTAAAATCAATATAGCTTCGTAGTCTTGCTTCTTCATATTCTCAACGCAACAAAACTCTACAGCGATTCTTTAATTATTGAATCCAACTCTTCAATTGTGGAAATTCTTACTAATTTTTCTTTCATTGGCTTCAAGTGCGGAAATCCTTTGACATACCACGGCAAATGCTTGCGCAACTTCACTAAACTTCCCCCATACCGCTTCGCATGATATTCGGCATGGGATTTCATGACCGTGAACCGTTCTTCCATTGTCGGCTCCGGCAAAAGTGTTCCATTCTTCAAATATGCTTCCACGCGATGAAAAATCCACGGATTCCCGAGAGCGCCACGGCCGATTAACAGGCCGTCAGCACTTGATCTCTCCATAGCATCTTTTGCCAATTCCGGAGAGGCGATGTCTCCGTTCACAAGCAGTGGCAGCTTAGTATTCTTTCGCGCTTCTCCAACCATCACCCAATTCGCTTTGCCTGAATAACCCTGCTTCTTTGTACGTGCGTGAATTGAGACTAGGTCGGCTCCGGCGTTTTCTATGACCTTTACAAACTCCGTAATCTCAGTGTCATCATCCCATCCCAGCCGCGTCTTTACGCTAACCGGAGCACGCACCGCCGCTTTCACCGAACGGATTATGGAGCCGGCGCGTTCCGGCTCCTTCATCAAAAACGCACCGTTGAAATTCGACACGATGTTATGAACAGGACAGCCCATATTTATATCAATGCCGTCCGGCTGAAATTCCTCTTCAATAATCCTCGCCGCTTCCGCCATCACAGCCGGATCAGCACCGAATATCTGCTGGATAAGCGGCCGTTCGCGCTTATCAATCCGCGCCATTTCAAGTGTCTTGGCGTTTTTCCGCACTACGGCTTCTGACGACACCATTTCCCTAAAAACCAGCGAGACCCCGCGCTCTTTGCATATCAAACAAAATGGCAGATCAGTCATATCTGCCATTGGCGAAAGCGCAACAATCGGGTGCGGAAATGTTTTCCAATCAATCATAGTTTCCGGCCTTCCGCTCTCAATCCGTCAGAGGAACCGGAGCAAACCTGTCTTTTTGAATAGCAACATTAAAACAGAAAAGTCCGGCCGGATGCAGCCAAAACGCTTCGCCTTGCGCTCCCAGATTTGCCACGTTCTTAATATCCTGCTCATTATCCGTATCAAACGCAGCGCAAATGTCATACATGGATGCGCCTGTCTGCGTATATGCATAAGCCTCTCCGCTGGTCGGATCAGTCAATGATGAAATGTAGATATTACGCTGTTTAGCGAGCGTTTCCAAATCTGGTGGAAGCGCTCGTTTGTCATACCAATACTGATCCATAGCCGATGTAATGTTCTGCAAATCCGTAATCCTTTGCTCGTCTGTCAGCTTCAGACGCTGTTCTTGCGGCGTTCCGGAAAGAAAAAAACCGATAATCGCAACAACGATAACCGCGAGAGAAGCGACTCCGGCGATAATCGTCCTAATGTTGATGTTTTTCATACTTCTTTTTCTTCCGTATAAAGATCCCATAAATAATAAGCAAAGACGGAACCGGCAACCGCGGCAACAACAATCACTTTCAGTACGAACCGCGTGGTCAATTCGCCTCCTAGAAAATTATAAACAAGCGTAATCAAATCTCCTATTAAAATGCCGGCGGTAATGAATAGCGTGATATATGTCAGCCACTTTCTAACTTTTGAACTGCGCTTATCCGGGTCTTTCTTCACAGCTTTCGTCAAAAGCCACGACATGAACAGATAAACCGGAAAAGCGATGACCATGGCCGAAGTACTCCAACGAATTTTTTGTGCGGTCTCTTCAATTATGTAAACAGACTGTATTGGATCCGGCAATGCGCGGTTGATAAATTGAAAAAGCGATGTACCGAAACTGAACGCGCTGATATATAGCGTGAAAAACAGCACCAAATACATGAACGCTTCGCGCGCGGAAAGATACGGTTTGCGCCTAGGAACTGGCACGGGAAAATCTACATCTGCAAAAAAATCAAGCGACGTCTTTACCTCATCATCATGCCAGCCGGCTTTATGGAGCGCATCTTTGATTTCTTTGCGGCTCACGCCTTTGGAAATCGCTTCTCGAATGAAACCTATCAATTCTGTGTTCATAGTTATCCAATTTATAGCATTTTTGCAGAAAATGTGCCAGACTGGAATGACAAATGGATAGGATAATCTGCGGTAATACAACGGTCTCGAACGCAATGCAATTCAAACTCAAAAGCAATTACAAACCTTCCGGAGACCAGCCTGAAGCAATCGAGGCTTTGGTTAGGCATGTCTCTAACGGTGAAAAATTCCTTACCTTACTCGGCGCAACCGGAACCGGAAAAACTTTCACCATCGCAAATGTCATCAACAGCGTGCAAAAACCCACGCTCGTTCTAGCGCCTAATAAAACGCTGGCCGCCCAACTATGCAATGAATTCCGTGAATTTTTTCCGGATAACGCCGTTGAATATTTCGTCTCGTATTACGATTATTACCAGCCCGAAGCATATATTGCGAAAAGCGACACCTACATCGAAAAAGAGGCCATGGTCAACGAAGAAATCGACCGCCTCCGGCACAGCGCAACGCAGGCGCTTTTAACGCGCAATGATGTCATTATTTGCGCGTCAGTTTCTTGCATCTACGGGCTAGGCGCGCCTGAAGCGTATGAAAAAACGATCTTGCATCTGGACGTCGGCGACGATCTCAAACGGGAAAATATCTTGCGACGTCTCATTGAAATGCAATTCGTTCGCACGAACAGCGACCTTGTTCGCGGCTCTTTCCGCGTGCACGGCGGAGTTTTGGAAATTATGCCGGCGAATGAAGAAATGCTTTATCGCATCGAAGCTCCTCGCGGCCGCGTCCACGACATTCTAGCCATCCATCCGGTCACGCGAAAAATTATCCGCGAGCAAAAAGACCTGTGGGTTTTTCCTGCCAAACATTTCATAACGCTGGGACCGGATCGCGAACGCGCACTGCGGGACATTCGCGCAGAACTCGCCAAACGGCTGAAATGGTTTGAATCGCAAGGCAAACTTCTTGAAGCCGAACGCCTTGAACGCCGCACGCATTTTGATTTGGAAATGATCGAAAATATCGGCTATTGCAACGGCATTGAAAACTATTCGCGCCACTTATCCGGCCGTGCCGCAGGCGCGCCTCCGGATACGCTGTTCTCATATTTTCCTAAAGACTACCTTCTGGTAGTCGATGAATCGCACGTCACGATCCCGCAGGTGCGCGGAATGTACGAGGGCGACCGCGCCAGAAAAGAGTCGCTTATCGAATACGGTTTCCGTCTTCCGAGCGCGCTGGACAACAGGCCTCTTACTTTCAATGAATTCGAAAATGGGATTAGACAAGCGATTTTCGTATCTGCCACGCCGAGCGTTTTTGAGAGCGAGCATTCCACCGCCGTAATTGAACAAATCATACGTCCGACGGGTCTTGTGGATCCGGAAGTAATCGTGCAGCCGATCACACCTAAGAAAGGCGGCAAGAGCCAAATTGACGACGTAGTCGAACGCATTAAACAGACGGTCACAAATGGAGACCGCGCGCTTATTACGACTTTGACCAAAAAAATGGCTGAGGATCTAAACGGTTATCTGACTGAACAAAAAATTAAGTCGCGGTATCTG
>JAHJFW010000058.1 GCA_018824765.1 Patescibacteria group bacterium | reverse complement strand
GACATTATATTTTGGTGATGTTTAAGGCGGAGCCGGGACAGGTCTGTAAAATCGACGAATCACTCCGTCTTGCCAATGATGTTTTGCGCCATTTGATTTTGCGCGCCGAAGAAGCTGGCGGAAAGAAGTTCAATCTCGTCCAATTTACGGAAGTTAATCTTGAAGCCAAGGACGAACAGCGCGGATTGCGGCGCGAACGGACCGGTAAAACAAAAGAGGACCAGCAGAAGAGCAGCGAGGAAATAAAATCCGGTGTGGCCGTGCTCGAGCAAAAGGCCGATGAGGAAAACGGTGAAGAAAAGGTTGAGGAAGAAGCTCCGGCGGTTATTTCTGATGAGGAGCTGGACAAAAAATTGGACGCAGTCTTGCGTGAAGAAGCCTAATTCTCTAATCATTAAATCGTTATGAACCTTAATCGAGCCATGGTTATCGGGAATCTGACGAGGGATCCCGAGCTGCGCACAACGGCGACCGGTCAAAATGTATGCAATTTTTCAGTCGCGACATCATCGCAGTGGACGGATGCGTCTGGTCAGCGACAGGAGCGCGCCGAATATCATAATATTGTCGCTTGGGGCAAGCTGGCTGAAATCTGTAACCAGTATTTAGGAAAGGGCCGCAAGGTTTATGTCGAGGGCAGATTGCAGACCAGAGAGTGGGAGGGTCAAGACGGATCCAAGCGCAATCGCACAGAGATTGTGGCTGAAAATATGATCATGTTGGATCGTGCACCGGGCGGCTCCCCGCCGGCCTCGAGGCCCATGGGAGAACCGACTGTTACGCCGGTAGCCGACCCCGTCCAGCCAAAAGTGGAGCATGGTTCCGGCGAAGATGAGATTCGTTTGGAGGACATCCCGTTTTAAAATAAACAAATCAGGACACGCGCTTTTTTGTCATTGCGAGCGTAGTCCGACGAAGCGCGGCAATCTAATGAAAGGAAATAATTTTTTCCGTTAGATTGCCACGTCGCCTGCCAGCTCCTCGCAATGACATCATTAAGTGAAATGGTCCGATAAATCTTAACATCTGATTCCGATCCCTTTCCGGCAAATCCGGAAATAGATAAAAAAGATATGCGTAAAAAAATAGATCGACAGTGCAATTTTTGTCAGTTCAGCGTTGAAGCAATAAATTATAAAGACACGAACACTTTGCGCCGGTACTTGTCTTCGTTCGGGAAGATCGTTCCGCGCAAGCGTTCGGGCGTGTGTGCGTGGCACCAGCGCAAACTCGCGCAGGCAATCAAGCGCGCAAGGTTCATGGGGCTGTTGCCGTACGTCGTTTGATCAAGATGCAAGGATGTCATCCTCCGCGAAAGCGGTGGATCTTCAAATTGGAATCTCATAAGGAAGATCCCCCGGTCAAGCCGTGGAATGACAAATGAAAGGTTATGAATCTTCAGAATCTTCTTTCTCGCTCTCAGATAATAAAATCGATCCGGCGATTTTTCGATGAGCGCGGGTATACGGAGATACATACGCCGCGGCTGGTCGGACTTCCCGGACAGGAGCCGCATTTGGAGCCGATGTGGACGACTGTAAAAGTGCTCAGTTCCGGAAACTGGGAACTGGGAACCGGGAACTGTGAACTTCCGGCCGCTTTGATCACCTCCCCCGAGTACGCAATGAAGCGTTTGCTCGCAGCCGGTATGGATAAGATCTACGACCTTGGGTCGTGCTTCCGCAACAACGAACCGTGGGACGGGACTCACGATCCGGAATTTTTGATGTTAGAGTGGTACCGGAAAAACCTGACAGCCGAAGCTTCAGCGAAGGCTGGCGCCGATCTCTTTTTGCTCATGGATGAGACGGAAGAGATGATTCGATTCGTCTGTCATTCCCGCGCAGGCGGGAATCCAGAATGGGCACAAGCTCCTTTCCGCCGGATTTCGGTTGAAGATGCGTGGCGGGAATATTTGGGCGTCGAGCTCACACCGCTTCTTGATGATTTGGAAGGCATGAAAAAGCTCGCGGTTTCACTCGGTCAAACAGTTGATGAATATGATTCTTGGGACGATCTCTATTTTAAAATTTTCCTAACCCACATCGAACCGAAAATCTGTCCATCTGACCCGAACCACGAACTACGAACCACGAACTACCAACCCACATTTTTATACCGCTATCCTGCTTCCATGGCCGCGCTAGCGCGCCGATCCGCGGATGATCCGCGTTATGCCGAGCGCGTCGAGCTATACGTCGGAGGTTTGGAACTCGCAAACGGGTTTGTGGAACTCGCGGACGCGGAAGAGCAGAGGAAGCGGTTCGAGGCGGAGCAAGCCCTTCGACAGAAGCTCGGCAAGAAAACTTGGCCGCTTGATGAGAAATTTCTCGCCGATCTCCCAATGATGGGCAATGCGGTGGGCGTGGCCTTCGGCGTGGACCGTCTCGCCATGCTCCTTACCGGCGCAAAGTCCATCAATGACGTCGTGTCGTTTTCAGCGAGAGAGAGGTTTGTTTCTAGAACCGAATAGCGAGGATCGGCTATTTCTAAAAAAAGTACATCTTTTGCTATAATTTCTTTCAAAGGAAAGAAAAAAGTCTATGAAGAAACTACGCTTCAATGTCGCCGTCACAATAGATGCGGTTGCGCTCGCTCACGGCTGTAATTCGTTTCATGATATCGAGCGCAACGAGCGCCATCGTGTATTCAGCGCGACGCGAGGCGGAAAGAAAGTCTTGATCAAAGCGACGGCTGTTCGCACAGAGATGGAAAATTTGCGCAACGAGGCGGAGGTTCATAAATTTTTGCGGAAGATAACTCCGCGTGGCGCGAACTTCACATTTCCGGAAACGGAAATTCTAGCCGATGATGAGGTGTGCTTGATTTGTATGCCTTTCGTGCATAAGGGATGGTATGCGCAAAAGAGCCCGTACCGTCTGCTGCGTCGCATTACCGATTGCGATCTGGAAGATATGTTTCAAGCCATCCTCTTTCTGCACCGGATCCGTCACGATCAGCTTCCGGCGGCTCTTCGCGGCAAGGGCCGGAAATATACCGCGAAGGATAGGTTCGAACAGCAAGAATCTTACTTTCGTCCGGCCATTGGGACGCTCGTCACACGCGCCGAGGTCAGTAAACTACAACGCCTGATGCGCGAGGTCGGATATAAGCGCCGTTTCGTACATCACGACATTTTGCCGCTCAATATGGCTCGATTGCCAGACGGAAAACTCCTCATTACGGATGCGGAATACGCGCGTTGGGAGATGAAATGGTACGACGTCGCGTATACGTATCTTCAGCTGCACTGTCTCTACGGTGATAACGTTCTGGCTCGTCTCTTCCTGCGTTACATAGTCCGACGGTTCAAAGAAGAACTACCGGATGAAGACATCGAGAAAGAGATTTTTTTCCCGCTCGGCTACTGGATCGCGGCAAGCATGTTCATTGCGATGAAAGATCCGAAACAACGCAAGCGTGTACGCAAGACATTCGAGCTGATTTTGAAGCGCGACCTGAACGTGTTGATTGGTGGCTGATGGACGAGAGTTGGTGACTCTCGTTTTTTTTGTTTTTATCTCCCGATTTTCCCCTCGACGGTTAAAAAGATAACCGCAAGCAAGCCAAGGCAAAGCCCAATTGTTTGGAGCATTGTCAGGCGTTCGCGAAAAATAATGATCCCGCTAAGCACGGTTACGATCGGGACAACGGCATAAAACAACGAATTGATAATCGTGTATTTTCCATAGCGCAGGGAAAAAGCGTAGAGCACGCCACCGGTTACATACATGGCCAGCATCAACGCCATCCAGCGGAATTGCTGCCTGTCCGCCCAATATTTGCCTAAAATGTTACCGATGATGCTTGAGAGCGCGCTGAAAAAAGTAAGAAGATATACCATACGGCATTCATTTTCTCACATCACAAGGCAGTTGACGAATCCGCATTATTGAAACATACTCACGCCATACTTATTAATTGAGCACTGAGAACTGAGAACTTTTCATACCTCTCTATGTCTTCTCCTAACGACATCAAAAAAGGCGTGGTCATCCTCCAGAACGGCGATCCGTGGGTGGTGACCGAGTTTCAGCATATCAATCCGGGCAAAGGAGCGGCGTTTGTACGCACGCGCATCAAAAATCTGAAAAGCGGAAAAACGCTGGAGCAAACATACAAGGTGTCGGAAACTATCACAATCGTTGAGGTTGAGTACCGCAACATGCAATATCTTTATCATGATGCGACCGGCTACAATTTTATGGACTCCGGAACGTACGAACAGTTTTCCATGTCGGATGAAGACGTCGGAGATCAGGGAAAGTACATTCGTGACGGTCTTGAAGTGACGCTCACAATGTACGAAGGCCGGCCCATCGCACTCCAGCTTCCTAAGAAGATGAACTTCAAAATCGTGGAAACAATGCCGGCCGTGAAAGGAGATACCGCAAGCGGCAATGTGACCAAAGAAGCGAAAACGGACGTAGGTTTCATAGTGAACGTTCCTATTTTTTTGAAAGAAGGGGAAGAAATCGTGGTGAACACGGATACGGGGGAGTATGTGGAACGGGCATAGATTTGCTGCCAACGTTTAAACTCGCAAACAATAATTATCAAAAAAAGCCCGATCGGGCTTTTTTTGATAATTTTATTCTCGTCTATTTTTTTCTTGTCCATTATGATTTTTTTATGGACTCACGCTGATGCTGTTTGATGCTTCCAATTTTCCGCCAACATCAGTGAAGGCGGTATAGGTTTGCGGTTCGGAGAATTGAACCGTAATCTCGCAAGAAGAAAATTCGCATAATGCAATAGCGCGGTCATCTTCTGTTGTGCCAACCACAATAGTTGACCAGCCGATTGTTTCTCCGGAAGGCGAATTAAGCTGCAAGACAGCTTGGTTGCTTGTCGGTTTTTCGACCAATGTCAAAATCGGAGCCGGAGGCGCGCCGCCTGATACGCTGATTGTTGCGGCCGCGGATTTATAGGTTTTGCCGTCAGCCGTGATTTGTGAAAATAATTGCGATGTGCGGTAAAACGGGCTGGATGCCGCACATGTCGCTTGGGTTCCACAGTCTTTCCAGAGGGTTACAATCGGCTGGCCGGGAATCGCTATCCAGATTTTATGGCCGGTGATTCCGCTGATCGCACTTGCATCGGACGAATAATTGGCGCGCGAACCAGTGGTAATGGAAGAAGGAGAAACCGTCATAGCCAGTAGCGTTGAAACTTCGGATACGCTGAGCGCAGCTTGCTGACCGTAAGGGGTTTCCAACTTTGTTCCGTTTTCATCTTCGGCAATGGCATAAAATCGCATCTCCAAAGGCGCGCGGTCCACGAAATAAGTGAAGGTGCATTTTGAGCTATTGAGACAGGTCGCGAGTATGCTTGTGGACTGATCCGAATAGATATCGATTCTCGAAACTGGACGGTTGGAATCAATGACTTCTGCGGCAACTTTTATCATCTGGTTCAGCGTGGCTTGCGAAGTGCTGGCCAGCATCGTCATATAACCGTCATTCTCAAGTTGAGAAATCGGCTGGTCGGTTGATGTAGGCGGAATAAAATTTGCCGGACGAATATCATCCGCTATCATCATCAATGATATTTCATTGTTGCGGTTATAGTTTTCAGCCGAGTTGATACTTTCACCCATGGCATAGTTTATAAAAAACGTGTCAGGCAGGTCATTCACCTGCCGGTTCCAGTCTGATCCGAAAAGCGCGGCGGCGAGCGTTTCATTTGCGATCCAGCGCAAGACGCCATAGCGCGAGACAGCATAGACTTTGGGGTCGGTCGTGATTTTTACCAGCTTAACGCCCGGTTTATAAGTTACATTTCCGGCCAAAGCATAATTGGCAAGTTCCGCATCAGGCACGGTGGCGACGGTTTTGAAATCAGGGTACCAGCTCTTATATACGCTTTCGTTCGGGAAGGCATAGCGTTTGCCGTCTTGGATATAATACACGGCCGCACTCGACTCGCTTTTAATCAGCGAATCATTTAATGTTGCGGCGCGGCCAGGTAAGGGAAGCGCGTAAAAAGATACGCAGACGAGCGTCAGAACGCTCTTAACCAATAAGGATGTATTTTTCATATCTGCCAATAATAGCCTTTTTGTCTTTTCAGCGCTAATCTTGGGAAACTGATATAATGTTGCCATATGATGAAAAAATTGTTTACAAACATAAATAATAAGGACAAGTCCCGCGCTCTTGAAGGCTTGATCGAGCACAGCACGCCTTCGTCGGATTTTTTTCTGTTGGTGGTTTTGTCGGTTTTGATGGCCACTTTCGGCCTGCTGACCGACGACACCGCAGTGCTGATCGGCAGTATGCTGATTGCGCCTTTGCTGTACCCCATTTTAAGTTTGTCCATGGGAATTATTATGTCGGATTTCAGTCTGGTCGGGCGTTCGTTTAACACTCTTTTGAAAACCATGATTTTAACCGTTGGTACGGCCGCCATAATCACCCTGTTTTTTACCCCCAATGGCGCAGAATATACACATGAAATCTTGGCGCGCACGCGGCCCTCGCTCATAGTCGCCGCCATCGGCGCCGTAGCCGGTTTTGCCGCGTCTTTTGCCATGGTCAAACCAAAGCTGAGTGAGACATTGCCGGGCGTGGCAATTTCCGTCGCGCTTATTCCTCCATTGGCCGTGGTAGGCATCGGCCTTGCCAGACTGGATGTCGCCACTGTTTTCAGCGCGCTATCGTTGTTCGGCGCAAATGCTTTAGGCGCGATTTTTACCAGCATGGTGGTTTTTTCGCTGATGAATTTTTACGTAAAGCGGGGCTTGGCGCAAAAAGTGGTGCATGATGAAGATGCTAAGCTGAAAGAAGAAGACGGTGCATAAAAATTTATTTTAGCCATCTTTAAAACCCTCCAAACGGAGGGTTTTAAAGATGGTGCTGGGGGAGGGACTCGAACCCTCAATGGATTGCTCCGCCAGGTCCTAAACCTGGTGCGTCTACCAATTTCGCCACCCCAGCATGTGCTTGCGCTTCTTATAATACATTTTATTCAATCTGTCACGGCGTGATGTTCGAGGCAGCGCGGTTCGTAGGTTATATCGGAATTGGATATTTCAACCGCAACCGTCGGTTCATGGCGCGAGACAGGCTGGCCGTCCTTGAGCCGCTGGGTGCGCGTGGCATTGTGCTCGCGGCACACGCTGCATACGGCGCGCGAACGTTTTACCACGGTTTCAGGAATTGACAATAAGGCTAATGCGGCCGGAAAAATGTCGCCGCGAAAGTCCGTGTCCAGTCCGGAGACGAGAATAATCTTGTTTTGCATTATCGCCGCATGAAGCAATGCCGCAGCTTCCGGCGGGAAAAATTGGAATTCATCCACGCCGATGACTCGGTACTGTTCGATGATGCTTTTGATGCCGTCAAGATTTTTTTCGTCTATGGTCAACCCCGAATAACTCAATCCTGAGCGCGATTGGATTTTTTCAGACCGCGTATCCGTGGTCGGACGGATGCAGACCGTGGGCACGCGCTGCGCCGCGTAGAGCTGGAGATGGCGGACGAGTTCAAGAGTTTTGCCGCAAGCCATTGGGCCTGTGAAGAAAGTCAGGGAGCCGAGCATATGCGAAAAATGATAACCAACCGGCAGGATATTGACAAAGTAGAAGAATTGTCGTAGAAAGGTATCGCGACGTTGTTTGATAATAAAGGAGTCCAAGTGCATTACCTCGCTCTCGGCGATTCGATTTCGATCGATCGATACACCGGCAAGAAGGGTGGCGGCGCTGCAAGTCAGCTCGCCAGTCGACTGCAAGTGAGGCGCTTCGACAACTGCGCCCGCGACGGGTGGGTAACCTTCAATGTGGCGCAGATACTGCCGAATGTAAGCGGAGACCCTGACGTCATTACGCTCACGATCGGCGGGAACGACCTGCTCATGACGGCGGTGAACCAAGACCCGCAACCGGATTCCGTTTCGGACTGGGTGGCGGTTGCGGCGCCCGTCCTCGAGCGCGTCCGTGTCATCCTCGACCAGCTAGTACGCTTCGAAGCGCAAATCATCGTCTGCACGGTCTATGATCCTACAGATGGCGAAGACGCGTATTTGGAAGACATGTATCTTCCGCCGAATGCCCGTTTTGGCCTAGCCGCTTTCAACAAGGGCGTTCGTCGTCTCGCGCGCGATTACGGCGCGCGCCTCTCCGATCTCGAAGAGCTGTTCCTTGGGCACGGATTTTGGTCGAGTGACCCCTGGATGGTAGAGGTTATCGAACCGAATCTCGCCGGTGCCACCGCCATCGCCAACCAATGGGCGCGGCTCGTCGCATAATTTCTGCGGCGCCCCCATACTTTTCATCCCCTTGATGCCAGGGCTCGCAGGGGATGTTTTTTTATATTAATGTGCTATATTTGGTGCATATGCGAACACGAGAGGCAATCTCCGGCATTGAAGAGCCGCAAAAATCAGAGACGGCAGGTAGATCATTTGAATTTTTGGATGTTATCGAGGGCATTAAGTCCGGCAGTAAAAAACATGCCGGCATCGAGCTTTTTGCAGATACCATCAAACATTTGAAGCCGGAACAGCGCCAGCCGCTAATTGAGCATCTCGTTCGTGATGAGCGCCTCTCCGGAGAGGCTGCAGAGCGATTTCTTACGGATGCTAAATTTCAGCGCCGTGTCATTGAGTTGTGCCGTAATTTTTCCGAACACGATGAGAAAATGCTTCGTTTGGAGGAAGCGGAAATATGGACGGAGATCATGGAGCCGGGTTGTGATCAAATAGACGCGCTGCTTCAATCAACAAATCCGCAAGAGCGCTTTAATCAGCTTGAGCCGCTGGATGCGGACAAAAGAATGCGGAAACGATTGATGGATTTAAGAAAAGAACTCCCCAGCCTGTTGAAGACAGACGGTCTTCGCATAGCACGCGAGGTGTTTAAAGACGCTTTCGAGCAAGTTGGAATTCCGTATACGGGCACAGATCAGGATTGGGCGGATCTGTTTTCAAAAACTGAAGCAATGGACAAGTTTCTTGCGCTTGAGTCTGTGCAGGATCTCTACAATCAATGTACATTTGGAAAAAATATTGACGCACTCAGCCGCCGTATCCAATTGTACTGGACAACGACCGAGGAGGGTGAGCGCCGACCGACCGTGAACGTCCAACAGATGGCTGAAAATCCGAAAACGAAATATGTTTCCGAGCTTGGTTTTTCTATTGAAAAAGAACCGCCGCAGAATGGTGTGGAAGGGGAAGGAAAGCGCGTTTTGAAGGATGTTTTGGTGATCATTGATGCGGAGTCGCGCAATAGGAACGAGGGCGCCGAGTTTTTGTTGGGCAATATGCGATTAATCAAAGAATATAAATTAGACGAAGCGGAATTCGTGGCGAATATCAATGTCGGTTCTTATGTGTGGGCCCGCATTTCCGATGTCGATGTCCGATCAATGGCGGATAAACTTCCGCCGCCTTCAAAAAAAGAGCTCGGGCCAAAACCATGGGATGAGAAAAAGGCGAAAGGCCTTGTGTTTCGGGACGAGATTCTTCCTTTGTTCGAGCGTCATCTGGCGACCGCCATCTGGTCCGTTGTCGGCAGTATCAAAGATCCAAAGGAGAAAAAAGAGATGCAAAAAGTTTTGGTTGATGATTTGTTGAATGTGCAATATGAAAAGCTGAAGAAGCGCGCGCTGGCCGGCGATCTGACCATGGAAGATCTGGTGGCTCTCGGAAAAGGCATTGAAGTGTTCCGGTTCAATAACAATGGAAACATCGTTCCGCCGAACAGTCCTGAAGCCACGCATGCCGGACATTTGGGCAAGGCGGCCATCATGGGCGTTCCTTGGAAAGCACGGATCGGTTTAGACAGGCAGTCTCTCAACAATGTTATAGATCGCCTTTCAAAAGGAAGGGGCCTAGTGCCTTTTTTGAAGAAGTCATCGAAAAAGTTGGGCCTCGCTTTATCTTTATAAATATGAAGCGCACGCGTTTATCGCTAAATCCGGCGTCTTGCAAGCTAGGCCTTGATCCGGCGGATGAAGAGAAGAAAAACGATCTGGCATTTTATGAGTGGATAGCAGGGGATGATCCGGATAAGACATTGGGAGATTTCATACTCCATTTTCTTGATGATCTGAAAGATGAAACAAGCGAAAAGATCATTCGGGCAATTCTTCAAGACTGGCGGGAATCATGTGATCCGAAAGAATTTCAAAGCCGTTTGTCAATGTTGACAAAGTTGATGCCGGCAAGACATCCGTTTCATAAGATTAGGAAAGATTTTGAAAGTTGAAAAAAATATAGCCTTGATATATTCCCTGAAAAATCTATGGACTCAATAAAAAAAATTTACCATTTTCCAATCAATGAAAGGGGCGAAGAAATCGGCGAGCCTATTCCGGTGGTTTTGCGTGCTGACGGGTCGGCAGACATTTCTTTGCTGCCCTCCAATTTGAAAAAGCACTTAACGGATTTTGGGGTCCGCGATGAGTTGCATAGGGGTTCTATTTTTCCGGCGGACGGGGAAAGATTTTTACGGGCATTATTGCGTGAGGCAAACGGTTATAGGCGTTTCCGTTCCACGCCGGAGAAACGATAACCGTATGGAACAAGCAAATCAAATCGCATTTGAAAAAAAGCCGCGTCAGAAAAAAGAGCGGCGCGCGGAAAAAGGCGAGCTTAGCGCCGCAGAACGGGCAGAGGTGGAGCGACGTTTGCAAATCCGCGCGCTAGAACAGAGGACGCGCGAGTTGGATGAAGAGTTGTTCGCGCAGATCAAGCGGCCGGCTGTAACTTTGGAAGAGTCATTGGAGCGCATTGAAACGGTTGACTCCATGCGCGACGGCAGGGAACTGGATTGCTATGAGCTCGGCGAAAGTGGCAGAAACCTTACTACGCGGCGTATATACGAGGGTGAGCCGCCACGCATTGCTTACGTCAAACCGCAAACAGGCGAGATATCATTTGAACGCGATCCAGAGACCGGCACTGTCAAAAAGGTCAGTCGAGTATGGAATCCAAATACCCAGAGTATTGATAAGCATTATGAATCAATGGAGGATGATGCCGAAGAGAGTCTTTTTAGCTATCATTTAAATGATCGCCCAAACTTATTGCGGACGATTTCAGAGCATTATGGGATCGAGGTTGGAGATGTACCATTAAATCCGGAAAGCCTCACAATGAGGCTGAGCATTGACGTGGAAAAGGGCGCGATTCGCGAATATATTGCCAGTCGCATTGACGAGCTTTTTCATTTTGACGTGGTTCCGCTGACGGTTTTGCGCGCGGAAGAAGATTTGACCGACATATCATCGGTGCAGGAGGCGGTAAGGTCATCAGATCCGGAAAGGCCGGTGCGAAGCATTGAATTGGAAGATTTGGCAGACTTAAAAGCACGCGGGACAGAGCATCCTGCGGCCAAGTCTTTTATCCGCATCGCCTGTCTTGATTATCTTATCAAATCCACTGATCGGCATTGCGGGAATATTTTATATGATCCGGCCCGCGAGAAATATATTGCGATTGATAATGGATATAGCATGGGGCTGTCGGAAATTGTTGATAAAAAATCGCGCCCAGCGGATCCTTTGTTGACAGTCCCATTAGAGTTGCTTCAAATTGAGCAGGACTGGAAACTTGATGATGAGGCTTTGGAGGAATTGAAGCGGGTTTATGAAGCAACGAAAGAATATTTAGCCTTGCGGCAAAATAAAAAGAGTCTCGGCAGAGAACTCGATCTTGATAAGCTGGATGACATCCCGACAACCGTAGGCAAGGGCAAAGAAATAAAATATATTTCAAAACTCTTCCGCACGCTTTATGGCAATGAGAGGATTGCCACTAAAGAGGCTTTGGAGTTCATGAAGCGCGTTAAAAAAATAATTGATTTGGGGAGGCCGCCGCAACTTGGACCGGAAGAGTTAAGTTACTTATTTTCCGAGGAAATTTACCAAGCATTGGATGAAACTCAGGTTATGCAAGGCAGGTAGATTTTTAGAAAAGTTTTATTTGTGATTCAAGGGCGCGGCATTGCCATTGTGATCATTTGTGATAAGTCCCACCGCGGATAATTGTTTCTGCGCGGTAGAGCTGCTCGAGCAAAACTATGCGCGCAAGCGCATGCGGTAGCGTGAGTTTTCCTAGGGAGAGTACGGCATTGGCGCGGGAAAATATTTTTTCGTCCAAGCCCCATGAACCGCCAATAAGAAAAACAATGTTACGGGAGCGGTTGCTCCATTCTGTGAGCTGCGAAGCAAAAGCATGGGAGTCATATTGTTTGCCGGATGCGTTTAACGCTACGACCAAAGTATCCTGTAAAATGCCTTTTAAAAGCGCATCAGCTTCGACGCTTTTTGTTTTGGATATGTCCGGCTTGGCAGTGCCCTTGTGACCATCGGGCAATTCAATTGTGTTTAAAGAGAAGTGAGGGCGAAGGAATTTTTCATATTTAAAGATAGCCTGTTTTTGCCAGTCTTCCGTTAGTTTTCCTACAGCCTTTATGGTGATAATGCTCATACTTTTTTGTTTTCAGGATCCGCTTGACAATGATTTAAGCTTACATTATCATACCCGCACTTCAATAACCCATGTCCGGCTTAGCTTTTAGCAAGTCGAACCTCTGGAGAGGAAGTGATTATCCCATGATTGCGAACAACTCGCCTCAAGGCTAAGCACAATACCCTCCGGATTTAGGAGTGTAGCTTGGCCACCGGCCAAGTTTTTGTTTATTAGGGCCGGTACAGCGATCGTTCGATTCCTCTCTACAACGGAAATTGTTGCATGACCCTCGACAAGTGAACCCAAATCCTTACAGAGCCGGTGCGCGGCACCGGAATTTTCAATGTTCAATATTCAATTTTCAAACGTTTGAAAATTGGAAATTGGAATTTGGAAATTCCGACGCTGTGCGTCGGGTTGATGGAGAGATTTGCAAATATGACGATAGAAAGTCATACGTACAAGGCAAATATGAACGATGAATAAATATTATTCGTCGATAGAAAAATGTAAGCAATTAAGTACACCTAATACAAAGGCCTTTCAGGTAAAAGAAAATCCCGAATTCAAACTCTCATTCGTTTGAGAACGGGTTTTATTTTTCCGACTCTGTCGGATTTCTGGATGGCTGAAGCACGTAAGGGCGTACGGTGGATGGCTTGGTAGCGAGGAGCTGATGAAGGACGTAGCAGCCTGCGATAAGTCTCGGGGAGGTGGCAAGCAACCTTTGATCCGGGAATTTCCGAATGGG
>JAHJFW010000057.1 GCA_018824765.1 Patescibacteria group bacterium | reverse complement strand
TGACACGAACCCGCAGGTTCCTGCAACTGAAGGTGCTGAAGAGTCAACAGCGACTCCGGCAACTCCGGTAACCCCAGCTCCGACTGAGGAAGTAGCGCAGGCACCTGTAGAAGGTGGCGAAAGCGCCGCTGCATAAATCAGATTTCTGATTTAATAAAAAGCATCCCGGAATTCCGGGGTGTTTTTTTACATTATTTAAAACGTCAAATTTCCGGAACCTCGAAGATTTTTTGTTTGGATGCGAATCCGGACACCATCCGCACCGATGAGAGTGGGACATTAAAATGATCTGAAAGAGCGCGCAGGATTGCTTGATTGGCAAGGCCGTTTCTCGGAGGCTCTTTCACGCTGACGGAAAAATGCGTTTCATCAATTTTATTAACGCAAGTCTCTTTTGCCGCGGGTTTTGCTTTTACGAATATCTTCATAATTCTTTTTGGAGGAGTCGCTGTTTTTGCGCCGTTCCCCGATTATATCCTCCGGGTGTTCCGTCCGATCGAATTACGCGGTGGCACGGAATGCGCGGGTCGGAGTTACTATTAAGGATATTAACGACGGCGCGACATGCTTTCGGATTCCCTGCCGCAGTCGCAACTTGTTTGTAAGTCATTACAGAGCCTTTCGGGATTTTGCTGACGATGTCAAATACGCGCTTCGAGAACGCTGATCTCATAGCAACCGCGGCTTGCATCTTCACGCTGAATTCAAGGTTAAATAGTAATTTTGCTTGATAATAATATAGTTTGTTTTAGCTAAAACGGCAATGATTGGCGTTTAAAGGCTGCTCGGGTTGACATATGTCCAAACTTAGACTATTGTGGGCTGATTATGCCTATGTATAAACCCCGTCACGGTAGCAAGTCAGGTGGTAAAAAATTCGGAGGCGGAAAATTTCAGAAGAAAGATTTTCGCAGGAGCGATTCAGCAAGACCTGATTTGTTCGACGCTACATGCGCCGAATGCGGTAAAGAGTGCCAAGTCCCCTTTCGGCCCAACGGCAGAAAGCCGGTTCTCTGCACGTTTTGTTTTAAGAAAGACGATTATTCGGAGCCTAAGAGATTTGCCGGCTCGGATTTTAAAAAGCCGTCTTTTCGCGAAGACCGCCAGTTCGCACCCCGCGGAAATTCAATTGATCTCAAAGATCAATTAAAAACCATCAATTCAAAACTCGACGCCATTATGGAGGCGCTGGACGTTTAAGTGTCAATTTTTGCAAGCAGTATAAAATAACCCGCGTGCGGGTTATTTTATTTTAGACTAGGTTTCAGGGTTTCTACATTTTTTGCGACGCGGGAAAGTAGTGCGAACGATGTATGGTGCGGAGAGTCAGCTAAGATGGTAATATAAAACAACTCTGCCGAAGTAGGGAAATATGACCAGAAAATTGAAATCCGTCCTCCTAGCCATCGCCATTGTTGTTTTGTTTGCCATTGTAGCTCTAGTTTATTTTCGCGGGTCGTGGTCCTGCCGCGATGGCACTTGGGTTGCGATCGGGCATCCGTTGTCGCGCCATCCGCAAACAGAGTGCGTCAAGCCGGAACCGCCGCCTTCGCCGCCACCGAAAATCTGCTCTCCGCCTTGGTCGTGCGGCCATTGGTCGCAAGGTGAGGCTGGTATGAAAGAGGGTGTTTATTATCTTAAATACGAAGACGTAACAGGGCCGGCTAAACTCGAAATTATTTTTGAGGATAACGCCCGATGCCGCATTGACGAAGAGATTGTCGATTGCGCCCATATGATCCCCACTGCTAACAGCTCCTCAACTTTCAACGGAACCAAGGACGGCGACCTGTTTCGAGTCTCGAACATTGACTTCAGTTCGAACCGTTAAGCATACGAATAACAAACAGGTGACGCCGCATTGACGTCACCTGTTTTGAATTTGTTCACAATGCCCGGCATCGCCTTACTTAAATAATTCTTACTTTTTTTCTGCCTCGAAAATAAACAATTCATCAATCGTTGTTTTTAAAATTTTCGCAACGTCCCATGCAAGCTTTAGAGAAGGTATATATTTCCCCTGTTCCAAAAAAACTATAGTCTCCCTTCTGACGCCGACTTTTTTGGCCAGGTCTTCTTGGGTCAGGTTGTATTTGGCCCTAAGCTCTTTAATTTTCGTCTTCATATCAAAGCAGCTTCCCCTTTTTGTCGTAATACAACCAACAGAAAATCCATGCAACGGCCATGCCGGTGATTGCACCGCCTACGGTTTGTCCGGCATCCAAATGATCCACCCTGAACATCCTTGCGAAAAAACTTTCAAAAAATGAAATGCAGAGCAGCCAGTATAAGGAAATTTGAAAAGCTTTTGCCGAGGCTTGCGCGACAACCTTCTTTGACCTCTCATCTTCAAGAGGTATTCCGTGTTTTACATCCACGTAAGCTTTTTTGATAAAAAAAGCCAGAAAGATGATTAAGAGCAAAGGAATCGCGAAAGTTGATAGGCTCCCTAGGTATACCGCTTGTTTGGAGATCACTTGAAAGCCGTACAAAGAGATAGTTGCCAGCAATAAAATTGAAATTATCGCCATTAGTATCAAGCGTTTTTTGTCATTTTTCATAATGTTTCGATGTTGCTAAATTAATGTTTTATTAATCTAACTCAATGTTATATTATTCTAACATATAAGTCAAGGGGTTTATCCACAACCTTCTGCAACTCGTGATACCAGACGTTGAGCTTATCAGGAGTTTGGTAAATGAAATCCTTTCTTTTAAATAGAATTTATTGGATTTATAAAAAACCCCCAATGGAGTGTGGGGGGGGTGAGACTAGGCCGCTTTTCCGTTGCCGAGCTTGTATTGCGCCAACTGTTCGTAGATGTCGGCATGTTCTGTCGGGACGGTGCGGTCGGATTCCTTACGGAATTGCGTGGGCCATGGGATGCCCGTGAGTTGTGGCGGAAAAGAGATAGGCAGGATGCTTTGGCAATACTGACGGAGTTTGTAACAGCCGTCATTCGCATCGTCGCGGCGACACCGCGCATCCACTTGACCTTTGACTGACATGAACTGAAGCTCGGCTACAATGCCAATGTACTGCAGATTGTACTTCATGGCTTTGAAGTTGGGGCTCGAGCTCGGATTGTCCGGATCCAGGGAACCATTTTGGAATTCAAGAGTTGAATCCTGGTTGCTTACGCAGCCGGGACGGGAGGCGATGACATCGCGGATTCTTTCCACCGCATCATCAAGGTCGCTTCTGTCTTTGAAAACGAATCTGGCCGCGACCCTATCGCCGATGTTGGCGAGTTGCGGCAGACGAATCCCTTTTACGATTCCCTTCAGAGCAACGAACTCTTTGGGTCGGGTCGAGAATAGGACTTCGATATTCCGCTTACCGCCGCGAATTTCGAAGCGTTCCGCTTCCATGACGTAGCGGTCATCGCGCATTTCGAATCCTTGGCTCAAATCGTCGGTGATGCGGTAGTCGACGCACTCGTACGAATGCGTCGGATCGAGATCAGCTACGACGCGAACGCGTTTATGCGATCCGCGCGCGAACAGGCGATCAATGATTTTTCTCTGCACTTGCGCGGTTTCTTTTGCCATGTCCTCCGGAGCAAAGCCTTCGTTGCGATACTCGTAGAAGAGTTGCGCGAGATACAGCTTGATTCGTGCACAATGGCGAACCCAAGGACTTTTCCTTGGCCCGCCAGTGCGAGCCAGCATGATGAGACGGATCGGATCGTATTCGGTGCGTACTTCATCCGGTCGGCGCAACCTATCGTGCAGGTCTATCGTAATGCCATCAACCAAGAGTTCGCACGGGAGATATCCGATCAGCATGCCGTACATTTCTTCAACGTCTCTCACGGCATCGCGCAACGTCAGATAATTGCGCTTGAAATCGCCTTCATCCCCGCCGTACATGTCGAGGTAGAAGTCGTGCAAAGCGCGCTGCATGAGGCGCCTTCGTTTGCGCGCGTCGAGCTTGAGCAGCGCGAGTTCCTCTGCTTCCGTGTCGAGGGCATTCTGCAGCTTGCGCCAGCGGTGGAGCTCGCCGTAGATTGTCGAGTGCGAACTTAGACGACCGATTCGGGCAAGCCGAAAGATGGAACCGGGCATGAGTCCCGGAAACTTTTTCACAATGCGTTCCTCGAACGGTTCGAGCGGTCTCGAAATTCTTCTCATTCACCCTCGCTTTCTTGGTTTGACGCTTGAATGTACGAGTCGCAACTTTAAGCGTTTTATTCTGGCTTGGCAAGGGTCAATGCATTTCTCTCCGACTTGCTTTCACTCTCTTACTCTGCCCGTGCCACAATCGCAACGTAATTCTTTCCGAATTTTTTGGCGCATTTGGGGCAGGTGGTGTACCACATATACATTTTTTTGATCGCCATGCCCCTGTTTTTGGCGAAGCTTTCGAAATCCTTCATCCAAATTCCCGTATTTTTGAAATCGCCTTCGTACACCTTGCTCAAAAATTTTCCGCTTATCGAGATATTTTCCGCTTCGCGAATTTCTTTGTCCACGGCCAAGTAGAGATCCATGCTCCATTTGGAAGCATGGTCGGAAAGCCACATTCCGTCTTGAATTGTGGCGCCGGCTTTTTGCACCTTTTCGTTCAGTTTCTTCATCACGGAGCCGAAGTTCATCGGCATATAGAACAAGGTGAAAACTCTGCCCTTGATAAATCGTTTGTTCGTCCAAGCGAACTCTTTGTTGTCCCAAGGCGCGGGATCGAATTTCGGACAACATTCTTGGCTTTGATTGGTCATGTGCGTGTTGTTAATTATTTGCATGTACAAATTTTATACGGGCCGCCCGGCGTAATGTTGTCCATTTGGGCGTAGGCCGTGTCGCTCGGACAGTCACAACTGGCCGGAACGATTATTCCGGATACTCCAACGCCGCCTTTTACAGATCCGCAAGGAGTGCTTGTCTGCGCTGAAGTCTTCGGACAGCGGCTCGGAGTCGGACTTGTCTTTATGGCCGGAGCGGTATTCGTTAGCGCGCCTTCAAAAAACCCGTTTTGAGATAATAGGAAAAAGACCAGAATACTGATGAGGAGAATGATAATGGGCAGAACATTCTGCAGGCCGCGTTGCCCACCCTTTGTAGGAATTCCGGTTGGACTCTCAACGGCACTTCCCCGCTTTTTTGATCCAGTGTCGTCCGGCACGTTTCCGAAGACAATGTATCGGATGGTTCTCCAAACTGAAATCAGAATGAGAAAGTATGCCGCCACGCCGACTATAATGTATTGAATCGTTTTGATGAGATCGTCGATATCGTATTTCGGTACGAATGAGCAAATTAGAGTTGACCCGCGTAAAAGCGATAAAAGCCAAATGATGACGACAATAAACGGCAAAACAATCAGGAACACCTTTGCCGCACGGTAGTACCATTTTTTTTCAAGTGTCGATTTGTTGATTGGCATAACAAAAGAGATTGTATCATGTTTTTCTTTCTTGTGAGTGTCACTTCATCTTTTCTTGAGCATATATTTGCAAGCGCAAACGCCAGTTCCCCTACCCCCTCCCGTTCGAGCCCCACCACGGAAAACAAATGAAAAACAAGTGCCGCTTGGCACTTGTTTTTCATTGGCTCCGGGGGTGGGGCTCGAACCCACGACCAAGGGATTACATTTGTCCTCGTGTTTCCACAAGGGATGGACTATATCATCGCCTTTGCATAAAGCTTTAGGCGTGAGGCGCTTCCCCCGACAATCATCGGAGTACTCCG
>JAHJFW010000056.1 GCA_018824765.1 Patescibacteria group bacterium | reverse complement strand
TTTCCGCGCGATGTTCCGCTGATACGGCGTCGAGCCCGTACGCGGTTTTGGGTTGTGCGGCTTCTTCGGACTTTTGCCGCTTCAAATACAACCCGATGGGGTCTTTAAGGACTTCGCCGACGGACGGGGCTTCGATGGGAGGAGCGAATGGGTTTGAAAAGCGTTCTGGCATATGAAAAGTATACTATTTTTCAAAGGAAACTGAAAGGTGAGATTTCTCCAACCACCCCTGTAAAATCGCAGTCGCCGCCAGGTCATCGCGCTTTCCTTTTTCTCCGCGCTCGACCATCTGGCCGGCTGCGAGTTTGCTCGTAAGAGTTTCGTCGGCTTCGACAACAGCGATTCCTTGCGCTTCCAAATCTTTGATGAACAGCCGTATTTCTTTAACCTGTTCGTTTTCAAGCGTTTGATCTTTAAGCGGTCGCGGAACGCCGACGACGATCTTCTCAACGCCTTCTCGCTCTGCGATTTCGTGGATTGCCTTCAAGATATTCAAGCGGCTGTCATTCAACAAAACCTCCCACGGGGTGGCGATTTTTGTCTCCGTATCGCCGAGCGCAATGCCCACGCGTTTTGAACCGTAATCAATTCCTAAAAGTCTCATAAAATGGAAATCAACGATATACGTCACGACGATGTCCAATGGCCACGATCATCACAACGTCCGGTTCCGTGTCCAAAACTGCAATCACCCGATAATCTCCGACGCGAAAGCGAACATCCCCGATTTTGGGATGATGGAGAGGAATTGCGTGCCGCATCGGATTCTTTTGTTGTGCAATCCATGCAATCTTCTTCAAAATCCGTTTCGCAAGCTGTCTTTCAAGCCCATGCAATTGCTTTTCCGCGTCCGAAGAAAGCCGAAATTCATAAGCCATACTCCTTCATGACGGATGCAAGCGCCTTTCCCTTGCCGGATTTCAGCTCACGCCGTGATTTAGCGACGCGACTCACGAACGCCGGGCTCGAAAGCGCCTCGTGGCTTTCCACGAGTTCCGCAAATTCGTCATTCGAAAGAAAAAAACCGATCGTATTTCCGCCACGGGTCACCCGCGTGATCCCTTTGAGCGTCTGCGACGGATTCTTCTGTATGTCGCGGATTGAGGCGATGCGTTCGTTTGAAAGGATGGAAAAGGTGTCCATAAATGTATGTAATTCGTTACGTATACTATATAACGGCCGAAATTGGCGCGTCAAGCGCGATACCGATTCGTTTTGAGCCATGGTCGATTCCTAATATTCTCATAAGCAAATGCCGTCGTGAATGGAGTGAAGGATCTTCAAATTATTCCCGGCGCGCCACGCTTGCGCTTCCATATCGAAAATCCCTCGTCGCTCCGACTTCCCTCGGGATGACATTAAGAATCCGGCCATGGCGTTATGAGTTCATATCCGTTTTTCGTAACGGCAATTGTCACCTCGAAATGCGCGGCCGGAGAGCCGTCTGCCGTCACAATTGTCCAGCCGTCGTCTTTCATCTTCACCTTCCACGTGCCGAGCGCCACCATGGGTTCGATAGCCAAAACCATACCTTCTTTAAGCTCGGTTTTCGGCGCCCCCGGGTCGCGAAAATTCGGGATCTGCGGTTCTTCATGCACGGCATGCCCGACGCCATGACCTACCAAATCGCGGATGATCCCGTATTTCTTCGGCCCTAAAAAATCCTCGATCGCCGCTCCGATATCGCCTACCAAAGCCCCTTCCTTAACAACTGCAAGTCCGCGTTTTAAAGCTTCCTTCGTATTTTCCACCAGCAAGCGTTTATCTTCTTCAACCCTGCCGACAATAACAGTGGCAGCCATATCCGTGGCCAATCCTTCATACCACGCACCAATATCCAAACCAACCACATCGCCGTCTTTGATTATACGTTCGGAAGAGGCCTGACCATGAACCACCTCGTCATTGATTGAAATACACAAAGCAGCCGGGTAAGGCGGATCATTGGGCGAAATTTGGTAGCCCAAAAATGAGGGGCGTGCGCCGCGCTCGGCAAGCTCTGCGCGCGCCAATTGATCAAGCTCGGCCGTGCTGGCGCCGACTTGGCAAGCGCGCATTATTTTGCCCAAAGTATTCGAAAGAATAACGCCGCCGCGTTTAAGTTTGGTGATTTCTTGCGCTGTTTTGATTAATGACATTTTAAGCTATGAATTTATTGATTATTAAAATCCGAATGACGAAATCCGAATGACGAGTGTTGGAAATTTTCCTTCCTTAGTCATTAGTCATTCATTTCCTATTGATTACGGTTTAAAGCCGAGTTTGCTTAATTTTTTTATCATCCCTTCGAAAACATACGGGATCGCCTGTTCTCCGTTTATACTTAGCAGTATTCCGCGCTGGCGGTAATAAGTCATCAGCGGCTCGGTCATAAAATGGTAATTTGCCAAACGGTTTAATATGAGCTCCTCGGTATCATCATCGCGCCTGACCAGCCGGCCGCCGCACAAAACGCAAATCCCGGCGCGGATCGGCGGCGCGTCTTTCAGATGGTAAACCTGACTGCAAGCCGTGCATTGCACGCGGCCAGTCAAACGCCGGACAGCCTCTTTATCTGAAATTTTTATCTGAACAGCAAGATTGAGCTTGGCCACGCGATCGATGTGCATGGCCTGCTCCACATTGCGCGGATAACCGTCGAGAATAAAACCTTTGGACAAATCCGTTTTGCGCAATTGGTTTCCGACTATGCCGTTGGTCAATTCGTCCGGCGCCAAAGCACCGCCTTCCACATATTTTTTCGCCAGCTTGCCCAAGTTAGTGTTTGCCAAAATTTCTCTTCGAAACATCTCGCCAACGCCAATCAAAGGCACGTCAAACCTATCTGCCAATAATTGCCCCTGCGTCCCCTTGCCGCAGCCTTGAGGTCCGAATAGAGTTGCGCGAAGATATTTTTTTGGCATGTTGAGGACAAGCTAAAAGATGGAAAAAAATAAAAACGGGATTCCGGCGCCGATAGCCAACGGCGGCAAGGCCGGCCGCGGACGAAGATCTGTGCCAAACCCTAGCCACGCCGCACCTAGAACAGCGCCGAGCGCGACGAATACAGCCGGTTGCCAGCCCTTTAATGCCGCGCCCGCCACCAAGCTTAATGGCAAGATCAAATCTCCGGCGCCCAAAAAAATCGCCTCGCCTTTTATCGCCTGTTGCAGGTTCTCTGTGAAGCCCTTTAGGTTTTTGGGAATTATCATCCCGGGAACCAAAGAATATTGCGTCAGCATTGCAACCAGCTTATGGATCGGCCCTCCCGGAGCACCGGCAACCATATCATAAATCGTAAACGCCACCAACCCAATTAGCAATACCTTGCCCGGCAGCCACATTGCAAAATTAATTGCCACCCCAATCGCGCCCAAGAGATAAAAAATATCGTGCGTCCAAACTGTTCTGTAAAACACGTAAACCAGAGTCAGGCCCGAGGACAAGGCAATGGCTGTGCCGAGCGAAACTCCAAGCAACAAAAACAAAAACCATACCCCCAGAAAAATTGTCGCATTCAGAATCACCTCCCACCAAAAACGCGAAGCTGCTCGGCGCAACAATGACACTGTTAAACCTCCGGCAATAACCGCCAAAATCGCCAACTGCCATACTTCCGCCCAAACCAATGTCCGACTACCATCAGGATGCGCGGCAAAACACAGCACATAGAGCGCGACTGCACCGCTCAATAGAAAAAACAAAGGCGGTAACACGCGCTGCAAAACAGTCGGCTTCATACCTCCATTATACCAGAGGGTCTAAATATTGCTCACGCCGGTTTCTGGCCGGCGTGAGTTGAATGTTTAAATTAAATTTTGACACGAAATCAATACGCGTCGTATTGGTGCATCGTTATCTGCGACTCAACCTGCTTCACAGACTCAATAACCACGGAGACGACAATCAGAAGCGACGTGCCGCCGATAGCCAAGAGCCTTGAACCGCCGGCACCTTGGGCTAAGAGCGGCAAAACCGCGATCGCGCCCAAGAAAGTCGCCCCGAAAAGGTTGATGCGATTGATAACGGCGTTCAAATACTCGGCAGTTGGCTTACCTGGCCGGATACCCGGAATAAAGCCCCCTTGTTTTTGCAAATTTTCCGCAATCTTGTCCGGATGAAAAACAATCGCCGTGTAAAAATATGTGAAAGCAAAGACGAGCAGGAAATAAAGCGCGCCGTAAATAATCTGGTTTTGCAAAGTCGTAATCACCCAACGCGCCACATCAGCCAGCCAAGCAGTCCTGGCACTGACAAAAAACTGCGCCACAACCGACGGAAACAGCAAAAGCGAAATTGCAAAAATAATCGGAATAACGCCAGCCATGTTAACGCGTAAAGGCAAACTTGAAGCCACGCCGCCCGACAATACGCCGGCGCCGCGCACCTGCCGCGCATATTGCACGGGGATGTTGCGCTGTGCCTCAGTAACAAATACCACTCCCAAAACCGTCAAAACAGCAATTAATCCGTAAAGGCCCCAGACAAAAATCTGCGATTGGTCAAAAGTGACCCACAAACGCGAAACCTGCTGCGGCAAACTGGCGACTATTCCAGCGAAAATCAAAAGTGAAATGCCGTTGCCGATCTTTTTTTCCGAAATCAATTCACCAAGCCACATGAGAAATATCGTGCCGGCTGTAACCGTGAATATCAAAGTTATGATATGCAATGTATCGGTTCTGGTTAAAATTTGAAACTGCGAGCTGCGCAACACTGAGATCAATGCGAAGGATTGAAGTATTGCCAATGGCACGGTTAACAAACGCGACCACTGGTTAATACGCTTTTGACCTGCCTCCCCCTCTTTTTGCATGGCTTCCAATGAAGGGAAGATCATGGTCATTAGCTGAAAAATAATGGACGAGGTGATGTATGGCGCAACTCCCAATGCGACCACGGAAAAAGTGCTGATCGTCCCGCCTGAAAACAGGTTCAACAGGCCGAGAATTTGGTTCGCCTCAAAAAAATTCTTCAATGCTTGCAAATTGACCCCTGGCAAAGGGATGTGGGCGGCCGCACGAAAAATAACCATTACGCCCATCACAAACAAAAAAGCGTTTCTTACTTCTTTAATGTTCCATGCTGCACGGAGTTTGTCCCACATAGGTTAGAGAATAGAATTTAGAATATGGAATGTTGAATATGGAATGCGGTGGGGTGGAAGGTAGATACGATCTAAGAAAATATCCTTATTACATACTCTATCTTCTTTATTCTACCTTCTACTATTAGGATTGAGTGAAGCTGCCGCCTGCTTTTATGACAGCCGCCTTGACCGTAGCCGTTGATTTAATATCGACAAAGTTCAACTTTTTATCAATTATACCGCCGCCGACGATTTTAGCCATCTTGGCGCGCTTCGGTATAAGGCCTGATTTCTTCAAAGCGTTCAGATTGATTTTTTCCCCGTCTTTGAAAGACTTTGCCACTGTTTCAAGACGGACGGCAAACACTTCCGGATGTGTGCTCTTGAATCCGCGAGTTTTCGGAAAAGATAAAAGCATCTGCTTCAAACCTTTCAGCTTGAGATTTTTTCTGCCGCCGGTACGGGCTTTTTGGCCCTTGGTTCCGCGGCCTGCAGTCGTGCCTTTGCCCGAAGCGTTGCCGCGTCCGACGCGCAGCTTTTTACGGCGGGATTTTTTGGCCGGTTTGAGAGTATGCAAGGTTAATATCATAAACTTTTAGCTAAATTCAATTTGATGTCTCGTAATCTTTGCGGCGTTCCTCCTGCTCGTTCTTTTCTTCGATCTGTACGCTTCTAAGCTTCAATTTTTTTAAAGCTTCAAAAGTAGCTTTGACATTGTTGATCTTATTGTTCGAACCAAGAATCTTAGCGGAAACATTGGGCACGCCGGCCAATTCCAAAACCGTTCTGACCGCTCCGCCGGCTTTAATACCAGTTCCTTTAGGCGCCGGCTTCAGCAGGACTCTGGCTGCACCGAATTTCGCTTCCACGCCAAATGGGATCGTCTCTTTAACCAACGGCACTGTAATCAAAGCTTTGCGCGCTTGGGCAACGGCCTTTGAAATTGCCCCTGCTACATCCGTGCCTTTTGCCAAGCCATAACCGACCCGGCCTTTTCTGTTGCCAAGAACGGTCAAACTGCGAAAACGCATCCGCTTGCCGCCCTTGGTAACGCGTGTAACACGCGCGATTTCAATATTTTTTTCTTCGTAATCGGATTCAACTTTTATATCCGAACCCGGGCCGCGGCCTCCGCGTCCGAATGGACGTCCTCCACGACCCGGACCACGACCGAAATTACGACCTCCTGCTCCTCGTCCCACGAACTTGACGGCAACGGGCGCAGGAGCCGCCTCTTCAACGGGTGCCGTATTTTCAACAGGCGCCGCCTCTTCCGAAGGCGCTGCTTCACTGGTCTGTTCCTGCCCGCCACTAATCTGATCTTCTGGCAGAACTTCCACGACCTCGTCTTTTTTTTCAGTATTTTCTTCTTGGGACATAATCAGCAATTAAGTAGCAGAATTAAAATTCCAAACCGGCTTCGCGAGCTCCATCAGCCAATGCTTTTACGCGGCCGTGATATTTTTTATCGCGGCGATCGAATACCACGCTC
>JAHJFW010000055.1 GCA_018824765.1 Patescibacteria group bacterium | reverse complement strand
GTTGATGGTTATTATAAGCTTACGATACACATATATCTTACTGCATAAAGACTTGTATCCTGATGCTGTTTTCAGCACGGCCATGCAAGCCGTGAGCCTGCGTGCGCAAGAGGGCGACCGCGTATTTCATTCGGATTGGGATGAATTTCCCATGCTGTTTAATCTTGATGATCGTTTGCGTTATGTTGCCGGTCTGGATCCGACTTTTTTATACGAAGCTTCATCGTCATTGTCAGACGCCTACCGCGACGTTACATGGGGAAAAACCACCACAACAAAAGAACAGGCTTGGGAATTGATCCATGATAGGCTAAAAGCGCGTTTTGTTTTTATCGCCAAAAGCGACCATCAACCGTTACTGGACTTAATAAAAAGCGATGAAAGGTATAAGTTATTGGCTGAAACCGAGGACTCTGCAACTTTTGAACTGATGGATGAAAAATAATCAATAATCAATAACCAATTATTGATCTTCGTTAATCAAACAAACATTCCTGTCATCCCAGCGAAAGCTGGGATCCATAAGAAAAACGGATGGTTTCCTGCTTTCGCAGGAATGACAAAAGTTTGTATATTTATGCGAAGGTCAATAACAATAATCAGAATGTCGCGAATTTTAATTACAATTCCCACATGGAATGAAGCTGTGATTATCGAGCGAAATCTTAAAATTTTGAAGGAGGCTGTTTTGCAATTTTTACCGCATCACGAAGTTACGATTGAAGTTGCTGATAATGGCAGCATGGATGGGACGCGGGAGATAATAAAAAATTTACAATTTCCAATATCCAATTTTCAATTTTTCGGACTGGAAGAAAAAGGCAAAGGTTTGGCAATCCGCCGCTCTTGGGAGCGGCATTTGGATGATGCGGATGTTTTGGTTTTTACTGATGCTGATTTGGCAGCCGACCTCTCGGCTTTGCCGGCATTGGTCCGGCCGATTTTGGATGATACCGCAGATATAGTTTGCGGTTCGCGTTTTATCCAAGGTGCAAAAAAACAGCGAACTCGGTATCGCGAGGCCGCCTCGGTTTTATACCGTTTTTTACAGCGGCTGATTTTGCATTTGCCTGTCCAAGATGCGCAATGTGGCTTTAAAGCTATATCGCAAAGCGCGGCGCGCGAGCTACTGCCGCTATGCCGCGAAACCGGCTGGATGTTTGATTCCGAATTGCTGGCACTGGCCTCGGCTAAAGGAAAAAGAATCATGGAAATTCCTGTCCAATGGATTGAGCATCGCCATCCAGCCCGCCGCAGCGCATTGCGCCTTTGGAAACATGGGTGGGGTTTTATATCGGGCTTGATTCGAATATGCCTCGCCAAGTGAAGAAGACAGAATGTGAGGGAAGTAACTGGTATGTGAAATGGGGAATGATGGAAAGTAGCTGGTATCTGGTAGCTGGCAGCTTATATTGGGAAACTGAGCAATGAGAACTGAGCACTAAATTCTTAGTCATTGCGAAGGAGGAGTAAAGTGACTGACGCGGCAATTGGCGGCCATCACGAGTAGTCGTCCTGTGTCCTACGTGATTCGTAATTGCGAGCGCGGCGAAGCAATTTCACTTAAAGAATTCTCCCTGACTTTACCCATGATAAAAAACCTAAAAAAAGCCTAATAGGTTCCCGTAATATTTAGAAAATCCCAAATTATCAAAAAAAGCCCGATCGGGCTTTTTTTGATAATTTGGGATTCCGTGCAAAATGAAACAAAAATATCAAAATATGCCAGTGAATATTGGATTCACAACACTTGTAGAAGAATCAAAGAATGCTGCATTAGATAACTCAATTATCGTTTTTTTCTCTATAGAGAAAAAAACGATAATTTAAAAATCGCTTTACTGGCGCGTCTATTTAAGAGGTATTAAAAAACCCGACAAGCGAAGCGCTTGCCGGGCTGCCAGTAGGCACAAGGGGGAAGAGGCCTACTGAACGAGTTGAGCCTGCCCGACCAGATCTGCGTTTGGCGCGATCTCGGTCGGTAGGAGCTGAATGCCGGTCTCCTCATTGCTCGCCACGGTCATGGTGGTGAGCATGACGGCATCGTAGGTGTAGGCGGCGCCATTCAAGAACTCGCCCGTGGCATCCTCGGTGCCGGACACGTCCGCGCTCAACACGAGCGAGACCGTTGTTCCGGCAGAGACCATGAAGCTGTTCTGGAACTGCAGAACAGCCGAGCTTGATCCTGCGGGCGCAGAGATCTCGATCGGCCCGGCGATAACCGAGCTGTTCGTCGGATCGACCAGTGCGAGACCGGTGAAGTACGGAGTCCCTTTGGACCCCGCGACCATGCCGCCGGTCAGCGACTCCAACCTGATCTCCAGGCTGGCCACCTCGACCGTGACCTTGGGAGCTTCCAGATCGAACTGGAAGATCCAATCGCGGGTTCCTGCGGTCAGGCCGTTCGCCATCCACGGCACGTAGCTCGCGATGAGCAGTGCCTCGACCGGCGGCTCGGTTGCCGTCCCAGTCTCGGTTCCAGTCTCGGTTCCGGTTGCAGTTCCGGTCTCGGTCTGCGTCGTGGTGCTCGAGCCGCCGCCGATGCCTGTGTTGGTATCGGTCGTTGTCTCGATCACCGTGCCGTCGTCAGTCACTCCGCCGCCTGCCTTGTCGTCGATGATGACGCTGGCACAGCCGGCCAGACAAGCAAGCGCGATCGCGGCAAAAGCCGTCAGAATCTTCAAACTGTTCATCTTGCCCTCCTTTGGGCTGTGCCTGCCATCAAAGCAGGCAGTTGTGTAGAAAAGTTAAGGTGCTGATTTAAGAATATCACTTCACCGGAGGGATTTCCAGCGAAGATGCAACATACATAAAAATCATTTTTTTGTCAAGCGTACCTGTCGAATTTCCGCTGCCAGCGGCAATGTAAGACAACATTGACAAAAGCCCAATTTTTTGATATAAAAATGTGTTCCGGCTGAAATGGTTTTAGCCGGAGGAGTCGTTGTTTCGACAACTGAAGATGAGGATTAAATG
>JAHJFW010000054.1 GCA_018824765.1 Patescibacteria group bacterium | reverse complement strand
ATGTTTTCTTGGGAAAAAACAGCGGCTCGAATTATTCAAGTGATACAAAATATCAGCTTTTAACCAAAACAAAATCCGCCTTGCAGCGGATTTCGTTTTGGTTGCGGGAGCCGGACTCGAACCGGCGACCTCCAGGTTATGGGCCTGGCGAGCTGCCAACTGCTCTATCCCGCGTTAGATTGTTTGGAGAATATACAAGCCTTTGGATTATTAGTCAAACAATAGGTCTTGCGACCGTCGCAAAATTCCCTTTTATGTCATTCCCGCGAAGGCGGGAATCCAGAAAAAAGAAGAATTAATTTTTATTCTGGATCCCAGCCTTCGCCGGGATGACAGTTGGTTTTTGCAACGGTCTCGGGGTCTTGCGTAATCGCGTGAATTTCGTTATATTTGGCACGCTGTAAATGCCGCGGTGGCGGAATTGGTAGACGCACAGGACTCAAAATCCTGCGATCGCAAGGTCATGAGAGTTCGATTCTCTCCCGCGGCACCAAAATAAAAAATTCCCGAAAAGGGATTTTTTTATCTGATAACGGACTTATCCACACTTGACACGTTCTTAATTTCATGGCAGCGGTATATGTATGGACAGTGACGATAATTTACAATCATTAAAAACACTCTATGCTCAATCTTCTTAAGAAACATTTCGGGTATGAAGAGTTCCGTCCGCTTCAGACAGAGGTAATTGAGCACGCATTGTCAGGCGGCGACGCGCTGGTGCTTATGCCGACGGGAGGCGGAAAGTCATTGTGTTACCAATTGCCGGCTATGAAATTGCCCGGCCTTACAATCGTCATCTCGCCGCTGATCGCGCTTATGAAGGATCAGGTGGACGCATTGCGCGCCAATGGCATACCCGCAGCCTTTTTGAACAGCAGCTTGTCGTTTCAGGATATTGAGAGTGTCGAGTCGGAAGCGAAAAGAGGCGCGATAAAATTGCTCTACCTGGCTCCGGAGAGGTTGGCGAACCCAGCTACACGTAGATTTCTTCAGGAACTCACGGTCAGTTTATTTGCTATCGATGAGGCGCATTGCATCTCTGAATGGGGTCATGATTTCCGGCCGGACTACCGCAATCTTTGTTTGCTGCGGGGATTATTTCCGCAGACGCCTGTGCTCGCGTTGACAGCCACGGCCAATGCTCGCGTCCGTGACGATATCATTACACAGCTCGGCCTTCAGAGCGGCCGTGTTTTCCAGTCGAGTTTTAACCGCAGCAACTTGAATTATCGCGTCGTTCCGAAAAAGCGCGCTTTTGAACGGCTTGTCAGGGAGCTTAAAGCACGGCCGGATGCGTCGGCTATTATTTACTGTTTCTCGCGCAAAGGCGCGGAGAAAACCGCGGCCAATCTGTCGGCTAACGGAATCAAAGCGGCGGCTTATCATGCGGGCATGTCTGCTATACAACGCACGCGCGTTCAGGAGCGGTTTATCCGGGACGAGGTGCCCGTGATCACTGCGACCATTGCTTTTGGGATGGGGATTGATAAACCGGACGTACGCTTGGTCGTGCACCTCGATCTGCCGAAGTCGGTTGAGGGATATTACCAGGAAACAGGCCGCGCCGGACGCGACGGTTTACCGAGCGAGTGCCTGCTTTTCTTTTCCATCGGCGACCGTTTTAAACACGAGCTGTTCATCCGCGAAATGGAAGACCTTGATGAACGTCAAAATGTCCGCCGCAAACTTAATGAGATTGTCAGTTATTGCAATTTGACAAGTTGCCGTCGGAAGTATCTTCTCAATTATTTTGGCGAAGCGTGGAATCAACAAAATTGCGGCTGTTGTGATATTTGTGCGCCTCAGCCGGAAGTGCGAATAGCAGAACAGACTGCCGCTCCCGACTTTGATCGCGAGTTATTCGAAAAGTTGCGCGTTGTCCGGCGCAGGTTGTCAGACGCGCGCCATGTTCCGCCCTATGTAATATTCGGCGACAGGACGTTGCAGGATATGGCGCGGTATTTTCCACAGCTGCAGGAATCGATGGCAAAGATTTTCGGAGTCGGAAAGGAGAAATTAGTGCATTATGGCGGCGAGTTTCTGAAAGAAATCCAAAGCCATGCACAAGCAAAACAGATCAAGGAGCGCGAAATCCCGTCATCTTCAGCTCATACTCGATCCCCAAAAGTCCGCCGTGCCATGTCAAACACCGTCCGCTTTACAATCCAATTATTTGCCGACAAAAGAACGCCGAAACAAATCGCGGCTGTCCGCCGTCTGGCCGAGGGGACGATTCTACAGCATCTTGAACAAGCGCTGTCGCTTGGTAAACTGCCGGACGCCGCGCACGTGGTTTTTTCCTCACCGGAACGCTTCGATCGGATAGCACAGGCATTTAAAAAAACCGGCACAACTATGCTCGCACCGGCGCAGGCGCAACTCGGTCCGGCATACGGATACGACGAAATCAGGTTGGCGCGTTTTATTCTCAAAGCACGTGAGCAGGCTTGATGATAGCTCGTTGCAATGCTACTCCTGCGTCATTCCAGCGGAGGCTGGAATCCAGAATGAGAGGAAAAATTAACCCTACATCATGGATTCCTGCCTCCGTAGGGATGACGATGTGAGTTCTGCAACGTGTCTCTGAACGGCTTGCCAAAACCGGTTGAGTCGGGTACATTTTTGCAACATTCGCGAACATGCCGGGGTAGCTCAGTTGGTTAGAGCGTGGGACTCATAAGCCCAAGGTCGCCGGTTCGATCCCGGCCCCCGGTACCACGAAAAAACTCTCGCACAACGAGAGTTTTT
>JAHJFW010000053.1 GCA_018824765.1 Patescibacteria group bacterium | reverse complement strand
TGAGAGCGCCGGTTACTGACGGCATCCATTCGCCGGACGGCCGCCGCTCATTGCATCCTTATCAAGCCAAGCCTGACGGAACAGGCATGGTTGAGGTTCGCTTGGGAGACAGTTCGCAAACGCTTGTCCTGCGGCTTTCGAACGGCCGCGGCGTGCGCGATGCGCGGCCGCTGGGCTGGTGGGACGATGAAACGCTGGCAGTGGTAGGATTTGCTACGAGTACGCGCGCTGTTTTTGCGGTCAGCTTGAGTGAATCCTTGCGCGTGGTCGCTCCGATTCCTGACGATGCAGGCGGTTTGGAAATGCAAAACGGCCAAGTTTGGTATGTAACGCTCCAACCCGGAGAAGGCTTGGAGAGCCCGCCCGGTCCGCCGTCTATTTTGCACCGCATCACTCTTGACGGAGAAGGGACTGATGTAGTGGAAGAAAAGGATACTGTAATTGCCCAATACCGCACTTCAGTTGATGGCAAAGTCGTTTATAACACCTACGACGGCGGGTTGTTCTATTTGAATAATACAAAAATACCCATGGGCGAAGGCGTTCCGCTTGATATTCTGTATGACGGACGCGTGCTCATGAAACGCGATTTGCAATTGATGGTAAAGGATCCGGAAACAGGACAGGAAGACATGGTCATGCAATTGCCTGAAAACGGCGGAGCGGTTTTTGCGATTCAAAAAAATGGGGGAATGTGAGTTGGGTAGATGGGCTTAGGGGCAGATAGGCAGATGGGCTAAAGAGCCGAAGGGCAGATGGGCTTATGAGCTATATGCTCTTCAGCTACTTCGCCCTTCAGCCCCCACCTTCGTCAGTGGACTGATTCGGCTCAAATGTGTAAAATAAATGAAATTTTATCGAATATGACAAATGCTAAATATCCGGATAAAGATTTAAAAATACTGCTGGGCATCGGGGCCGTCCTTACCGTTATTATTATCGCACTACCGATTATGGTTGTCGGTTATGTATTTGATGAGATCCAGCGCTTTGACGCCTGTCAGGGAAGGTCGCCGGAAGATGCCGGATGTAAACCGAGTTTGGTTTGGGAGTTATTGGGTGAGAACTTGAATAGTGTAATGCCAGAAGTTGGAATGGCCGGCTTGGGCGAGGAGGGCAACGAATGCGGCGGCGTGTTCAGGCTGCCGTGCCAGCCTGGATTGCATTGTGAATTGCCAGCCGGAGCAGAGGCGGATTCAACGGTAGCCGGTAAGTGTGTTAAAGATTAACTGTAAAAAATTTAAAATATGGCTGTTCAAGCTGGTAGGTGTTTAAACGTTGCGGCCCTAAAATACGTTGGCAAAGAAGTGGTGATAAAAGGCTGGGTGCACAACAGGCGTGATATGGGCAAGTTCGTTTTTTTGGATATGCGCGACCGTTCCGGCTTGCTGCAGGTGATTTTAATTCCAAAAGAGCTGACTGAAACTTCGCGCGCTTTGTTGGGGGATTTGAAATCCGAATTTTGTCTTGCAGTACGCGGGGTTGTCCAGAAGCGGGGGGAGAAGCAGGTGAACCCGAATCTTCCGACTGGCACGATTGAGTTGCTGGCAAAGGACGTGGAAATTTTAAATACGTCGAAAACGCCGCCGTTTGAACTCGAGAATACATTAAGCGTCAATGAGGAAATGCGTTTGAAGTACAGATATTTGGATTTGCGTTCGCAGAGAATGCTTGCGAATTTGGAATTACGCGACAAAGTGGTTGATTTTTTCCGCGGTTTTTTGCACGAAGAGGGTTTTTTGGAGGTTGAAACCCCTTTTTTGACCAAAGGCACGCCAGAAGGCGCGCGTGAATTCTTGGTACCGTCACGTTTGCATGCCGACAAATTCTACGTCCTGCCACAATCGCCGCAGCAGTTTAAGCAATTACTAATGGTGGCTGGCGTGGAAAAGTATTTTCAGATTGTGCGCTGTTTCCGTGATGAAGACCAGCGCGGCGACCGCCAGCCGGAATTTACGCAACTTGATCTTGAAATGTCATTTGTAACCCAAGAGGATGTTTTGCAATTGAATGAAAGAATGATGATTGAGATGGTAAAGGCTGTGGCGTCGGATAAACACATTAGCTCCAAACCATTTCCGCGCATCCCTTACTATGAAGCGATAAACGAATACGGTACTGATAAGCCGGATTTGCGCAAAGACAAGAATGATCCTAATGAGCTTGCGTTTTGCTGGATAGTGGATTTTCCGATGTTTGAGGATGACGGTGCTGGCGGCATAACTACTGCGCATCATCCGTTTTGCATGCCTAGTCCCGATGACATGGAGTTTTTGGACAGCGAGCCTTTCAAGGTGCGCGCCTTGAGTTATGATTTAGTGCTGAACGGCTATGAGCTGTCATCCGGTTCCATCCGTATCCATCGCCGTGATTTGCAGAATCGCATCTTTGAGATTCTGGGATTGTCAAAAAAGGACATTGAAGCGCGTTTTGGCCATATGCTGGAAGCTTTCGAATACGGTGCGCCGCCACATGGAGGCATGGCGCCCGGGGTCGACCGTTTAGTGATGATTTTAGCCAATGAGCCGAATATCCGCGAAGTTATCGCTTTTCCAAAAACCGGAGATGCGCGTGATCCAATGATGGGCGCGCCTTCAGAATTGCCGAAACAACGGCTCGATGAAGCGAATATTGAAGTAAAAAAGTCCATCAAGTCCATAAAGTCTATAAAGTCTGTAAGGTCCGTAAAGTGATATGGCTGTAACGTTTCGAGTTGAGCATTTTGAAGGGCCGTTGGATCTTCTGTTGCAGTTAGTGGAACAGGAGAGGCTTGATATTTCCGAAATTTCTCTTGCCGCGGTCGCCGAACAGTTCGTCTTACACGTGCAAGGGAATAAAGAAATAATTCCGGAAGAGCTGGCGGATTTCTTGGTGGTGGCCGCCAGATTGATGTATTTAAAATCAAAACTGCTGATACCGTCGTTATTTGAGCCGGAGTTGGAAGACGGCCCTTTTCTAGAAACTCAGCTTAGGGAGTATAAAAAATTCGTAACAGCTTCCAGATTGATAAATGAGATTTGGAATTCCGAAAAGTGTTCTTTTCCCAGCCGGGAACGGACATTACAGTTGTCGCAGGGCTGCTTCATTCCGCCTGTGGGCGTAACAACCGAGGATTTGCGGCAGATGATGCGGCGCGTGATCGCGAGGCTCGAGCCGATTTTGAAATTACCGGAGACAAGTATTAAGCGCGCGATAAACATCCAGCAAAAGATCGCCGACTTGTTCCAGCGCATCAAACGTCACAGCAAGACCACGTTCAAGGATTTTTTGGCCGGCACAAAAGACAGGACTGAAACAGTCGTATCCTTCCTCGCGCTTCTCGAATTGGTTAAGCAGAAGTTCGTCATGGTTGAGCAGGACGATATTTTCAATGATATTGTAATCAATCTGCATCCGGATGCGCCGCAAGCCGATCCATTGGTTGAATCTTTTGCCTAGAATTCAGCTTCTATGAAATTCAAATTATCAATTTACAATTTACAATTTTCAAACATTTCGAAATTGGAAATTGAATATTGAATATTGTAAATTTTTCCCCACCAAATATGACACTAGATTCCAAAATCGAAGCGATTTTATTTGCCGCCGCCAAACCATTTACGCTTAAACGGTTGGCCGAGCTGACCGGATCGTCGGCAGAAGATGTGAAAAAAGCCGTGGAAAAATTGGCGGAAGAATTTGCCGGGCGGGGGAGCGGAATTGTCCTTCAGACCCACGGGCACGAGGTTGAAATGGTAACCGCCCCTGAAGCCGCAGAGTTGGTCAAACAGGTGATTAAAGCGGAAGCCTATGGCGAATTGACGCGTCCTGCGCTTGAGGCTCTGACAATCCTAGCCTATCGCGGGCCATTGACGCGGCCGGAACTTGAACAGGTTCGCGGCGTGCAATCGTCGTTGATTTTGAGGAATTTGATGTTGCGCGGTTTGGTTGAGGAAAAAGAGGAGAGCCGCTTGGGCCAGCCGACTTATGCGGTAACATTTGATTTTATGAATGCCATGGGGCTGTCTTCGATTGAAGAATTGCCGGATTTTGAGGAATTGCACCAACATCCTACTGTGGAAAATATTTTAGCCTCGCTGGAAGAGCAAGAATCTGCTAAAATCCCTGCAGATATTGAATGATATGCTTGAAATAGTCTTGGCGATATTAGCCGCATTTTCCTTGGCGCCGCAAATGACGTCAGCTTCCGGCATCGAAAGACATATGGCCGTCAATTCCTTTCCGCAAGCCGCAGCAGTCAGTCGGCCGGCGCCGCCGATTAAGCGCCGGGTTGAAAGCTTGGGCGTGGAAACAACGGGCAAGGCTGCTTTTGTGGCTGATGTTGCCACCGGTAGCGTGTTATTTTCAAAAAATGCCCATGACATTTTGCCGATTGCTAGCTTAACTAAATTAATGACGGCCATAGTTGTGATGGACAGCGGGTATGATTTGGATGAACCTTTAACTTTCATGAACGAGGATTTTCAAAATGATGGCGGCAAAGATGTTTTCGTTGTCGGCGAAACAATTACGCGGCGCGAAGCCTTATCCGCATTATTGGTCGGTTCGGTAAATGTCGCAGGCAATGTTTTGGCGCGGGCAGGACAGACAAGGGAAGAATTCGTTAAAGCAATGAATGATATGGCCGTGCAAATGAACTTGGCTTCGCCGGTCTTTGTTGATCCTACGGGTTTGAATCCTGAAAATCGAGCCAGTGCAGCGGATGTAGCGGCTTTGATGAGTAAGGCTTTGTCGTATCCCGAAATCCGCACTATTGTCGCTTTGCCGCAGGTTGTGATTGAAGGCCAAACCGGCAATTCTTACAGGATTAATTCGACCAATTTATTATTGAACTCGTTTCTGAACAAAGAACCATACCAAGTAATCGGAGGCAAAACCGGTTCTTTGCCAGAGGCTGGCTATTGCATGGCACAGCTGACGCGAAATGCGGACAGCAATGAAATTGTTGCCGTAACTTTGGCCAGTGACAATCACTTTTCCCGCTATCAGGATGTAAAAGCGCTGACTGCATGGGCTTTTGATACGTATCAATGGGAATAAGAAAAAGTCCGTCAAGTCCATAAAGTCAAAAGTCCATAAAGTGCGTCAATACCAGGACTTTATAGACTTGATGGACTTTATAGACTTGATGGACTTTATAGACTTGATGGACT
>JAHJFW010000052.1 GCA_018824765.1 Patescibacteria group bacterium | reverse complement strand
TGCGCTGACTGGCCCGCATACCAAGCAGACCAATCCGGCAAAATGTAGGGATCGCCAAAACGGCGCTGATTAATGCCGTGGGCGCTTAAAAATGCGAGCGCATTCTCGGTGATCACGGTTTTTTCCGGCCAAGAGGATACGGTTAAAGTTTTTAAGGGCTTGGTTTCATCAATAAAATCAATTTTTCGTTCAGCGCCGGAATACGACCACATGACTTGATCGGCATCGCGCCACTCAAGCTTTAACGATTGGCTAATAGGATTCGAACCGATGATTCCGCCCGGGAGATTAAAAGAACCGGCAATATTGCGTAACTGCGTGCCATTAGGCAGTCCGGTTTTCACGCTCAAAACAGTTACACTTTTCTGCAGTGACGGCATCTCTGCCGTTATGTGCACGCTGCCGCTCACACCCGGCCGCAAACGCGCCACAGGAGTGGGCGGGATATTCCCAAAACCTTGATTTTGGGAAATCGGACGTTCAGTAAAAATATCTCCGATCGGTTCGGCTATTTTTGGCGAGACTTGTTCTTTAGTAATGGAACAGCCTGCGCCCAGCAATGTCAGGGCTGTTATGGCAGACAGCAAATACATTGATTTCATAACGAAAAGTGTACCGCGATTCCGCGAAAAACGACAGCCCAAAGGCGCTGTCTAGGTTGACATAAGGGTTGGGAGATTTTATATTTGCCAGTAACTGACTGGGAAATATAAATATGCGGCATATTTATCTTGATTATGCGGCGGCCACGCCGACCGATCCAAAAGTGTTGAAGGCTATGCAGCCTTATTTTTGCGATATCGCAGCTAACCCATCTTCTTTTCATGCGGCAGGGTTGCGAGCCAAGGAAGCCGTGGCAGGAGCCCGTGAAACGATTGCGTCGTGTTTGAATTGCGCCGAGACGGAGATTTTGTTTACATCCGGCGGCACAGAATCTGATAATTTAGCGCTTTTCGGAATTGTGCGCCGCTATGCTGACAAAGGCAGGCATGTCATTACTTCAGCCATTGAACATTATGCGGTTCTTGAACCTTTGAAGCACCTGCAAAAGACGGGCGCGATTGAATTGACGATTTTGCCGGTTGACCGGTTCGGATGTGTGGACATAAAGGATGTTGAAAAAAATTTGAGGCCAGACACAATTCTTGTTTCTTTAATGTTTGCCAACAACGAAATCGGTACTCTTTTGCCAATTGCTGAAATCGGAAAAATTATATTGAAATGGCGCAAGAAAAATGCTACCGGCGATGCCGGGTCTGGTTGCGCAGGATTTCCATATTTTCACACTGATGCATGCCAAGCCGCCGGCGTTTATGATTTGGACGTTGAAAAGTTGCATGTTGACGCCTTGAGTTTCAGCGGCTCGAAAATTTACGGGCCGAAAGGCACAGGCTGTTTGTATTTACGCCGTGGAGTTTCACTTGAACCTTTGCAATTCGGAGGAGGTCAGGAACGCGGCCTGCGTTCAGGGACTGAAAACGTGCCGGGTATTGTCGGTTTGGCCGCAGCAATGCAAGTCGCAAATTCAAAACGCGAAAAGGAAAATGCGCGCCTCTCGGTTTTACGCGATCGATTGATAGAAGGCTTGCTTGCCATTCCTAAAACGCATTTGAATGGCCATCCTGCCAAGCGTCTGCCAAACAACGCCAACGTTTCTTTTTTAGATATTGAAGGCGAGGCCGCAGTTCTCTATCTTGATGCCAAAGGAATTTATTGCTCAACCGGGTCGGCGTGCGCCTCTGCATCGTTGGATCCGTCGCACGTTATCTTAGCTACGGGTTTGTCATATGAAGCTGCACATGGATCCTTACGCTTTTCACTCGGCCGCGCAACAACGGCAAAGGATGTCGAATATATTTTATCCGTGATGCCGAATGTTGTAAAAAAACTGCGTGCCATGAGTCCGGTGAATTTGGATATGAAGCATTTTGCGTAACATGTATCAGGTAACACTTTTTTCATGACACCCCATATCACCAATTCATCAGAAGAAGCGCGTAAAGGCGACGTCGTCTCAAACTCAAAGGACAAGGGTTGGTTTTATTCCGACATTGTGAAGGAGCATTTTTTTCATCCGCAAAATTTTATGGAAGACGAAGCCGCATATGAAGATTCGGCTATGGGCATGGTCGGTTCTCCGGCATGCGGCGATGCAATGAGGGTGTGGATCGTGGTCGATCCGGCAACGGAAAAAATTACCGACATGAAGTGGAAGACATTCGGATGCGGGAGCGCGATTGCATCAACTTCAATTTTGTCCGTCATGGCAACGGAGAATGGCGGTTTGACTTTGAGTCAAGCGCGAGCTTTGCGGCCGCAGGATATTATGGAACGCCTCGGCGGTTTGCCGGCGAGAAAGGTCCATTGTTCAGTGTTGGGAGACAAGGCACTGCGCTCCGCCATCAATGACTGGTATCGGAGGGCCGGCCGGCATGAGGACGTGCAGGTTGAAGCCGGAAGAATCATCGATAAAATTTTAAAAATTACGGATCATGATATTGAAGAAGCGGTTTTGGATGGCGCGACTACATTAGAGGCTGTTCAGCAAAAGATAAAAGTCGGCACCGGCGACACGACATGTATTCCGGAGGTTGAACAACTGATTAGATTTTACCGTGAAAAATATTTTGGTGCGGATAGCAAAAAATAAATGTTTTTTTGACAATTTCACAACGGTCAATTTCTTGAAATAAAAAGCGCCTGTGTGCGGACACGGGCGCAAGAGGCTGAACAAGGAATCGGGTTTAGTCATCCTCCGGAGGAGGGGAAGACCCGAGGTCGTACGGATACGTATCCCTTGCCGATGGAGGATGCGACCGTTCTTTGGAATCAGCCGGTTTGTAGCTCCTCGATCTCGGCGGAGCGCTAACCGGAGCTTTCTCCGGTTTGCCTTGGCTGCTTGGCGGGCCTGGCGGAAAGATACAAGGGTACCTCTGCGTCCTTGGTGCAGGCTCGGAATCGGGCGGCTGTTCTCCGTCAACGGCGGCTCCGACAGAGCTGAATGTGAGAGTCGCTACATCATCGTCTGTCAGAAGGCCGATGTCCGCCAGCTTGGCAAAGATCTGTTCGGAGAATCTCCATGAGATCTGTTGGAGAAGCTCGCGATAGTGTGCGACCTCCTGCCTCGTCGGAGAAACGCCCGCCTTAGCAAGCAGTTCATAGACGAAGTTCGATAGATCGACCACGGCAGCTGCCACGGTTTCGCTTTGGCTCAACTCCGTCCAGGCGTCGTGCGCCTTCTGTCTTGCTACTGGCTCGAGGCGCTCGATTTGTGCCGCGAGCACGTTGGTTGCGACGATTGCCTCTGCGCGTTCGCTGTTTATTGCTTCGCGCAGTTCCGCCACCTCCTGCTCGAGCTCCTTCGTATTTTCGCTCGGCGCGCTCCATTCCGCGTCCAGTTTCAGTTCGTCTACCTCTTTGCGCAAACGGGCGATCTCTTCCTTCAACTGCGCTATGTCGCGTCCGTTCGTGTCCGTCTCCGTGGCCGGAGCCAAATTGGCGCGGGCAGCGAGTTGCTCGGTGAGCGCATTTTGCAACGCAACGCCGCGTTTGATTTTCGCGATCAAGAAAGCCCAGATCGCGCGGGGGAGGTTGGTTGCCCCTTTGAGGTTTGGCAATGTGAGCGTGAGATAGACAGAGTTCGTCTCCGCCACATATCGGTACTGGCGCGCATTCTCGCGCAGGCTCGGGAGCAGTGCCCCCTCATTGAAGAGGTCGTCCCGAAGAATGCTGTCAACGACTACGGATTTGATGCCGTTCGGTGTTGTAATGTCCCGTTCGACACGGACCAGCCCGCTGACCAGCACCATTGGCGGCATATCGTTGCCCACGTCCTTGATGATGGTTCCGGCCGCCGCATCGTTTTGCGCTTCCGGCGGTAGGTCACGGAGCAGTTCGGAGATTCCGAGTGATGACGGCTCTACGCTACTTCGTGGCGAATCGTCCAGTCGCCCGTCTTTCTTAATTACCATAGCTCTCCTTTTGTAGAAGGTGCGAAGAACCACTTGTAATATAGCATTTCCGCCAATTTGTCAACACATTGAGACAACTGGACTTGACGGGTTTTGTTATCTGTATTATAGTCCTCTCATTATGTCACAAACGATTTACACCTGTCTGGGGCAATTGCGCAAAGAGCTGCATATCACGCAAGCTGATTTGGGCAAGAAAGTCGGAACCAGCCGCCAAACCATCTGTGCGATGGAAAAAGGCGATTATGTTCCGTCTCTCAAATTAGCCCTCCTGATAGCCAAAGTTTTCAACCGCCCCGTCGAAGACGTTTTTCATTTGACCAACAAGAAGTGCTAAGCGGTCTATAGAACGGCGGATGAAAAAACATCTATGATAGACATGGCGAATTTACTTTGGACGATAGATCTGGCGGCGTGTTTTTTTGCAGCGCTGTTTTTGATATTGAGCGTCTAGGTTGAATTTTGACTTTGTAGATTTGCCGCAGCGGAACAGATTTATTTTCAGCAGTTTTTTTTAAAGAAACCGTTGAAATACTAGATCCATGTCATTCCAGCGAAGGCTGGAATCCAGAAACACAAAGAAATATCAACTCTAATTCTGTATCCCTGCCCCAGCAGAGGTGACAAAGAGGTTTTTGCAACGATCTAATTAAGATCCTGATAATACTTTTTCATTTTTATGAATTTAGACATTCTTTCCCAAGCGGATTTGTTCAACGAAATTTCCGACCTTGCGCGGAGTCAAGGCGTTGCCACGCAAGAAGCGTGGGAGGAACTTGCTGATGAAACAGTTGAAAGCCATTTATTGCTCGGCGAGCTTGATCCGGATCAAAATCTCGTCGGCCTCAAAACCACCTTGCACGGACTTTGGCAGGAATATTCGCGTGGAGCAGGGGAAGAATCTATGGAAGCGATTGATGAAGATCCGCAAGCGCCGAAGGCATAGAGGTTCCTACGGGTTTTTCCTCACCCGCTCCAGTGCCTCTTCTTTTGTTTTGATTTCTCCTCGATCCCGGGCCGCTTCGATGTCCGCGATGAGCTCGCCCATCTTCGGGCCCGGAGAAAATCCCAGCTCAATCAGATCCATGCCTTGCAAAAGCGGCTTCATGGCAGACCCGTCCAAACCTTCGCGTTTGATAACCTCGCGCATCATGTCGCATGGCGCATGGATCTCCTTGTCTGTATCAGGAAGGCCGCGGCCGCGCGAATCAGCTTCCGCCGCCGTTAGAAAAACATCGTAGGACAAAGGCGCGATACGCTTTAATAAACGGCGCACCGCATTCGTGTATTGCTCGTCCGTCATCTGGCCTTTTAATTTTGAAAAATAGAGCATGGTCGGTTTCAGATGTTCCGCGGCTATTGCTTGCGCCGCTTGCAGGGCGTCGCTTCCGAATGTCCATCTGTTGAGCAAAGACTCTGTCGGTTCAATGCCGGCGTCTTCATGCCCGCGCGAACGGATTCTGCCTTCAAGCAGTTCTGTTGTTGCCGGCTTGCCAAGGTCATGGCACAGGGCGCCGAGCATGACCTGCAATTTTTCAAGTTCTGTCAGCGCGCATTCCGGCCGCCTGATCATGCTTGCGGCTTGGTCAACAACCATAAGCGTATGCGTCCACACATCCCCTTCAGGATGCCATTCTTGTTCCTGTTCAGTGCCGATCAAGGCGTTCAATTCCGGATAATCGCGCGTAATAATGCCGAGTTCACGCATCAACTCGAATCCGACTGACGGCCGCTCGGCCTTGAGCAATAATTTTTTAATCTCTTCAGTAATCCGTTCTTTTGACAGTTCATCCAAGTCGCCGCGTTTCGTCATTTTCCGCATCAGGTCTTTGGTATTTTTTTCAATGGTCAAATTTAAACGCGCGGCCAACTGCACGGCGCGGTACACGCGTAGGGGATCGTCCTGAAAAGTTGCAGAGCTGACAATCCTCAGGATTTTTTTCTCCAGGTCGTCTTGTCCGTTGAACGGATCGATCAGCTCGCCGGAAACCGCATCAACAGCCATTGCGTTTATTGTAAAGTCGCGGCGCTTGAACGCATCCGCGATTTTCATTACTGGATCTCCCGAAACGGTAAAGCCTTTGTGCCCGAGTCCGAATTTTGATTCGCGGCGCGGGATTGAAATATCCAGATCAACGCCCTCTTCGATGCTGATTTTTAAAATGCCGAAAGCCCGCCCCACGACGTTCATCCGTCCGGGAAAAAGTTCTGTTAGTTTTTCTTCCAATCGTTCTGTGTCCAGTCCGTAAACCTCGATATCAACATCTTTTGAAATTGTATTCGTTAAAATGTCGCGGACAAAACCGCCAACTAACAAGATGCGCGGCTGTGTGCCTGGAAATTCAGGAACCGGCTGCATTGAGCGCAATCCAGCCGTGACTTTTTGTATTGCTTTGCATAAAGGCGGCGTCTTTTCCAAGAAGCTTTTGTAATCAACCACTATGTTTTCCGCTTGCATACCCGAGCGTATCATAACAAGAAACAAGAGTTACGGTTAGACGCCAGATACGATGCAATAATAGCGGCAGTTTCACCGCGCAGGGTAAAATCGCCGAGCGAAGCGAAAATAAAACCGGCATTTTTTGCCGCTGCGCGTTCATTGTCGCTCCAGCCGCCTTCAGGACCGATAAAGAGCCTGACATGCTTGTTGTGTTCGCGCTGATTTAAAACCGCTAAAATATTTTTTTCCGCCGTCAAATCTAAAAAGATATTAAGTTCTTTTGTGCCGTGCAAAGCCTCGAGGATTTTTTTAAAGGGTGTGATTTCGCGCAAATGCGGAACCGTTGCGCGGCCGGATTGTTCAGCCGCTTCATGCAAAATTTTTTGCACCCGCAAAGGTTTAAAATTCTTTTTCACGGTTTTATCGGTAAGCAGCGGAATGATTTCCGTTACACCGACTTCTGCAGCTTTTTGGGCCGCCAATTCGAAATTTTCTTTTTTTAGCAGGGCGCAATACAGCACTGTCCGACCAAGAGACTCATCGATGGTTTGCGCGGCCTTGTCCAGCTTGACCGCAATTTTATCCTTGTCCACGCCGGTGATCATGACAATGGCTTCCGAGCCTTTGCCGTCGCTTAAAATTATTTTTTTTCCAGTGTGTAAATGTAAAACATTGCTTATCTGGTGGATCAGTTTTTTGTCATTAATTTTCGAATTGGCTTTCGAGAGATCGAAATCCCCGATGAATCTATGCATTTTCATATTCCATATCTACGGCATGAATGGTATGATTGGCCCATTGTTTAATAATTCTTTAATGATATATGAAAATATTTTTTAGTAAAATCAAGTTTTTTGCCGTTGCGGCCTTTGGCATTTGCACGGCTTGCCTGTTCGGCGCGCAGCCGGTTTTGGCCGCAGGATGGGTTACTATGCCGTCCGGCACCACGAATGC
>JAHJFW010000051.1 GCA_018824765.1 Patescibacteria group bacterium | reverse complement strand
GATGGAAAATCATTAAAGATTATAATATCATCTTGATAGATATCCGGATGATTTTTATTTTATAACTTATGCCCCGTGAATACTCCCTTAAAGATACCCGAAACTTCGGGATCATCGCCCACATCGACGCCGGTAAGACTACTGTCTCCGAGCGCGTGCTTTTTTATACCGGCCGCAAACATAAAATCGGCGAAGTACACGAAGGTGAAGCCACCATGGACTGGATGGCGCAGGAACGCGAGCGCGGAATTACGATTACTGCGGCCGCCACAACTTGTTTTTGGAAGGGGCATCGTTTGAACTTGATTGATACTCCCGGGCACATTGACTTTACAATCGAAGTCCAGCGGTCGCTTCGCGTTCTTGATGGCGCGGTTACGGTGTTCGACGGCGTCGCAGGCGTGGAACCGCAATCCGAAACCGTATGGCGTCAGGCGGATAAATACAAAGTGCCGCGCATTTGCTTCGTAAACAAACTTGACCGAATGGGCGCGGATTTTCAAAAAGACGTTGAATCTATCCGCAACAGGCTGAACAAGCGCGCTTATCCGATTCAATTGCCCATCGGCAGTGAGGCGAATTTCGTCGGTATTATTGATTTGATAACGATGAAGGCGGAAATGTATAAGGACGAGCTCGGCCAGCAGATTGAAGAAAGTGACATTCCGGAGAATATGCTTGAAGATGCCAAGAAATACCGAGGCGAATTTTTGGAAGCATTGTCGGAAACGGATGAGGCTCTGATGAACAAGTATTTGGGCGGAGAGGAACTGACCGTTGAAGAAATTCGAGCCGCCTTGCGCAAGGCTGTGATCAGTATGGATATGTTCCCGATAATGTGCGGTTCAGCCCTGAAGAACAAGGGCGTCCAATTTTTATTGGACGCTGTGAATATGTATTTGCCGTCGCCGTTGGAAGTGCCGGCGATCAAAGGTTTTCTTCCGGATGACCCTGATAAGATCGAGGAGCGTCCCGCATCTGATGACGCCCCGTTTGCGGCTTTGGCTTTTAAAGTTATGGCTGATCCGTTTGTCGGCAAATTGGTTTTTTTCCGAGTTTATTCCGGCAAACTGGCAGCTGGTTCTTATGTTTATAATACAACTACAGGAGAACGTGAGCGTATCGGACGTATCGTGCGCATGCATTCGAATGCACGAGAGGAAGTGGAGCAGGTCTATGCCGGCGATATCGCGGCTGCCGTCGGACTCAAAGGAACATTCACCGGCCACACGCTGTGTGACGAGGATCATCCGATCGTTCTCGAATCCATCACCGTTCCAGAGCCGGTTATTTCTGTTGCCATTGAGCCCAAGACAAAGGCTGATCAGGAAAAAATGGGCATTGCTTTGCAGAAGTTGGGCGAAGAGGATCCGTCTTTCAGGGTGCGCACTGATGAAGAAACTTTGCAGACGATTATTTCCGGTATGGGCGAATTGCATCTGGACATTATCGTCGACCGCATGAAGCGCGAGTTTAATGTGGATGCGAACGTCGGCAACCCGCAAGTTGCTTATAAGGAAACTCTGAAGAAGATTGCAGAAGCGCAGGGTAAATATATCCGACAATCCGGAGGCCGCGGACAATACGGAGACTGTTGGCTCCGTGTCGAACCGCAAGAGCGTGGCAAGGGGTATGAGTTCGTTGATGAAATTAAAGGCGGCGTCATTCCGCGCGAATACATTCAGCCGATCAATAAAGGCGTGCAGGAAGCCATGTCTCGCGGCGTCTTGGCGGGCTATCCGTTTATCGACGCCAAGGTTACGGTTTATGACGGTTCATATCACGAAGTTGACTCATCTGAAGCGGCGTTTAAAATCGCGGCTTCCATGGCATTTCAGGAAGCTTGTAGAAGGGGTGGCGTGGCCTTGCTTGAACCGATAATGAAGGTTGAGGTTGTAACACCGGAACAATATATGGGCGATGTTATCGGAGACTTGAACTCAAAGCGCGGGCAGGTGCAGGAAATGACAGAACGCGCCGGAGCCAAAGTGATTGATGCATTAGTGCCGCTCGCAGAAATGTTTGGTTATGCCACATCTTTGCGCTCCATGACGCAGGGACGAGCATCATACAGCATGGAATTTTCCCATTACGCCGAAGCGCCGCAGAATGTTACGGCGGCGATCGTTGAAGGCAGGGCGAAGAAATAAAAAAGACCTCGATTGAGGTCTGTAGACATGAACGCGGATTAGCTACGAAAACTCCGCTTTGATTTCGATACAGGAGATGTGCGCGAAGAAATGCGTGAGCGACGTGATGAGCCGCTCCTTGTCTTCATTTGAAAGTCCGCCGGGAAGATCCGGATCGCTAGCCGCATCCACGGCAAGCCGCGCGGCTGGTACGACATTGAAGAACATCAGTTTTCTCGTGGACGGATCCATGGATTCGAGCGTCGCGCGAGCATGGGTTCGGATGGCGATCTGGGCATACCAGTGCTCAGCTCCGTACGGATGGGCGATGTTTGCACGGAGTGCGTCGGCAAGGGTCGCCTTGATTTTTGGGAAAGGCGGGAAACGCACGCTCGACCATTCCACATATTTGCGTTCTAGAAACCGGAGCGCGAGGAGCAGATGATCCCCACGGATTATTCGGTTGTTCAAGGTTCCACCTCCGGTCCACAGAAAAACATTTTTTCCTTTATCGGTCAATCCCCAACTGGAAAAAGAAAAAGGACCTCGAGCGAGGTCCGTGAGATAGTGGAGAGTTGGCACGTTCCCCCAGCTTCTTGATGCAGACGGTACATCGGCGCATGCACAAGATTGGGTAGGGGTTGGTATGCCCAGCTCTTTATGAGCGGGCGCACCTTTTTGCTGTTGGTCAGGAAGGTGGCCGCCAAAAATTGCCTTTTCCCCGATTTTAGAAGCTCGGGTACTCCTCTCCGTATTTCACTATAGACTTACGCGATGTTGCAGTCAACATGATAAAAATTGGTAAAAAAAGACCTCGATAGCGAGGTCCGGGAAGAAGCGGAGAGCTGTGAAGCGCGCCAGTACAACCGGGGGAGGATTGAGCAGTGGCACGTCTCACGCTCTCCGGAAAAAATGGTATCGTCAGAAACAGGCAACTGTCAAGAATTAGGCTTGAAGCCGTTGCAATATTCTTTTGTCATCCCTGCGCCGTGCCTGCCGGCAGGGAGGCGGGGAGGCAGGGATCCAGAGTCAAATAGACATTTTCTTTAGGTTTCTGGATTCCAGTCTCCACTGGAATGACAGATGGATGGAGGCTTGTCCCACCAATCAAAAAACCCGACCTGCAGATGCGGATCGGGAGAGTGGAGCACAGCCCCTTAGCGAGGCGTGCTGGCAGGCGCAATGTCATTGGCCGGAGACGCATGCCCGTAAGCGCTGACGATGGTAGTATGCGTTGCCGCATGGACTGATCGTGTGATGTTCGCGGCTTGGGCTTGAGGCCGGCCGTAGTAGCTTGTGGCGTGGTTTCGATCGGAAGGGAAGCCCATCCGCGCAGCAATGGAAGCCGCGTCAACGCCGAAGCCGTTCGTGTAGAGCTGCCAGCCATAGCTGTCCGCATGGCGAGCTAGCGCACGCACTTCATCGAGGGAGTGCGAGGCTGACTTATTATCTTCTCCGTCGGTGAAGATTGAGAGGATGATGTTGACACCCTGCCTTCGGCGGCTGCAGTCGTGGCACGCCGCGATGAGCGGGTTCATTATGGCCGACAGCGTGTCATAGAGAGCAGTGCCGCCTTCAGGGTTGTACGTTTCGAGAAGTTGGACGCGGCTGACCGGCTGGAGCGGTACATCAAAGGTGCAGTGATCGGCGAAGGAGACGATCATTGCAGCCATGCGTTCCGCCACAGGACTTTCTTTGAGGGTCAGCAGCGCTTGGTTCAGCGCCGTCTTCGGCGTTGGGGCATAGCTCTCCATGGAACCGGAGCGGTCCATGATGTAGACCGAGATGGTTGGCGCGCCAACCACCAGTTGGTCCAAAACTCTAACGATTTGTTTCTGGTCCATGTTTACCTGTTTGCGGTTTGGGTTTGGTATATAGGTTCGAAGGAACAAAAAAGATACTAGGACTTACGCCTTTGGCGCATAACTTTGTCGAAACCTGCGTTTTTCGCTCAACGTACGTCCATATACGTCTCGCGAAAAGCCCTGTTTCTCCTCGTTCTGCATCCAAACGCGAAGGTCCTAGATACAATAAAAATGCGTTTTTGTCAACTCTCTTGCTCCTTTGTCTTGCCCCTTTCTCTTGCACTTGGGAGCCAAGCGCCCTTGACAAAAAGGCCTTTTCGTGCTATTGTGATTTATTCAGATTGTGGATCTGAACCTTACAATTCCAAGTGCTTATTTGCAGAACGGAACGGCAAGCCCGGGGTCCCGCAATTATGCTGGGATGAGGGGCAAGCCAAACCAACGAGGTGTGTCATGGCGAAGCGAAACGTGTCCGAGATCGAGACTGGTGCTGGGTACTTCATGGGCTTCGTGAGCGCGACGATGGATGTGGTCCGCGAGAAGACGGTGCCCTTCGCGGCCATCTACCGACTCGCGACCGCTGGTGGCCGCACGACGCTAGGCAAGATCGTCGATCTGGCCTACGCGGACTGGCTCGAGGAGCAGCCGAAGCCCGTCGAGCAGCAGCCGCAGGGCGGCCACCCGTACCGCGACGCGCCGACGAACTGCAATACGCTCCCCGAGAATCACTACCGCGTCCGCGTCACCTACGCGCCCTTGCCCTCCATGGACGCGCTCAAGAAGGAATGGGGCAAGGACAACGTGTCGGACATCTTCGACGGCCGGCCGTTCGGCTTCCACGCTTCCTGCGTCAACATGGATCGCACGCCGGGCGAGAAGGTGTTCTACGTCCACGACGCGGGCGGCGCGTGGGAGAGCGAGGAGCAGATCGCGTGGGGCGCGAAGCAGCGTAACGCGGCGGCCCCGAACGGCTACCGGCCGGCCACGCACGAGGAGACCTACGAGTTCGCCAAGGCTCATCCCGAGCTCGTGGACTTCGTCGGTCTTGGCTCCTTCGCGGTGCGCGGCGTTAGCCGCTGCGTCGCGGACGTGTGGCAGAGCGGCGGCCAGCGCATCCTCGGCCTCGACTGGTTCGACGACAGGTGGCGTCGCAGGAACCGCGTCCTGTTCGTCAGCAAGTAGCACTTGGACCCTCGGTCACTCGGCCCTTTCAGCCAAAGGCTGATCAGCCTTTGGCTGAAAAAAAGCTCTGGGACACTTGGGCCATTTGCTCTGGACCCTGTCCGGCGCACGAGATCCGAAACTTGGATTATCGTGTGCCGGGCGGGGGTCGCTTTAATTTTGATATAATCCATATCGGATAGTAGACGAAACAGTCCGCGGCCAAGGCTTCGGGCGGTCGAACTCTGGACGGATCCGTTTGCCAGAATGTCGGGCGGTACGCCGGTCGGCAGCGTGCGTCGGTCTGTCCATAAACTGAAGATACTTGGTATCGGAAGCTGGTGGGCTAACGACCCCAAATAAAATTCAACCGTGAGATTATTCGAACGGCGGTGATCTGGATGGCTTCTGATACGGACAGGTGGCTCCTTCGCGATGAACGACGATAACCGCTACGTCGCGAACGTGTGGCAGAACGACGGCCAGCGCATCCTCGACAACGACTGGTTCGACAACAGGTGGAATCGCAGGAACCGCGTCCTGTTCGTCAGCAAATCTCTTCAAGTTTTCACAAACGCCCTCACCCTTTCGGTGGGGGTTGTTTTGTTTGAATATATTTCTGCCAGCTGCCGATGTCTTTTCCAATTTCGTTTAGGGGTACGGCCAGTGCTGCATACTTTTTCTGATCCAAACACTTCACTTCCCACGCGACTTGCATGAAGAATTTGAGGAGGTCTAGTTTTGTGGAGGCTCGAACGACGAACGTATATTTTTGATCGGCTCCGGCGTAGCCCGCCAAAAAGATCAGCTCGATCGTGTCCGTAAAGAGGGAATCAATTTTCACACCGAGTGAAAATTTAGAGAGGCGTGGAAAATGTGAATAGTGAGCGTGCCAAATTTTATAAACATCGACCACCTTTTGTAAAACGGGAAGATTTGACGTGATTTTGTCTGGGGGGGGGTAACATATACTTCTCTATGAGAAAATTATTTAGCGTAACATTTGAAGAAGTTGTATCGGTCGAAAACCTATGCGAAGCGTGGCAAGAGTTTATTCGAGGGAAGAGAAAGAAGAAAGATGTGCAGGAATTCATTCTCCGCCTTGGAGACCAGATCGCCGACCTTCATCAGAATTTGATGAACGGCGATTATGCGCACAGCGACTATCTGTATTTTCGAATTAACGACCCGAAACCCCGTGACATACATAAAGCCAATGTGCGCGACCGTCTAATGCATCACGCTATCCATCGAAAACTTTATCCCTTTTTCGCTAAACTTTTCGTTGCGGATTCGTTTTCATGCCAAGCCGATAAGGGTTTGCATCGAGCGCTTGAGCGCTTTGAAATACTTGCGAGAAAAGTGAGTCGGAATAATACGCGCACCTGCTGGATTTTGAAATGCGATATTCGAAAGTTTTTTGCTAGCATTGATCACCATATTATGATCGACATTTTGCGCGGTCGGATTGCAGATTCGCGTTTGCACAACTTACTTGAACGCGTCATCAGGAGTTTTGAGGCACGCCCAGGAAAGGGAATCCCACTGGGTAACCTGACCTCCCAACTCTTTGCCAATATCTACATGAATGAGTTCGACTGGTTCGTGAAGCACGAAATACAGATGAAGTATTATGCTCGCTATGCCGATGATTTTATTTTTATGTCGCATGATCGGTCCGAATTGTTGAAGCGCTTGCCAAGGATAGCCGCATTTTTATCCGAACCGCTTGCCTTAAGCCTTCATCCGAAAAAGGTCTTTATCAAAACACTAGCTTCCGGGGTCGATTTTTTGGGCTGGGTGCATTTCCCACATCATCGGGTGCTGCGCACAAAGACGAAAATCAGGATGAATAGACGCGTGAACCTCTGTCAGGATAGCCAAACAATCGAATCATATCTTGGGATGCTGAGCCACGGTGATGCATATAAGCTTTCGAGAGATTTGACGAATCTCTGCTGGCTTTTAGCATCAAAATGACCCTCAAAATAGAGACTTGCTCACGTTTTCAAATCAAGCTGCGGTGCAGGCGCTTGTCAAGCACTTCGGTCTTAATTCCCTTGCCCACTTCCATTTCTTCCTGTTATATATATTCAATATGTCACTTCAACGCGTTTTGGAGATCGCTCGTAAAAACGGCATGCCGGTAATCATTACGGACAATTCCGGCCTCGATCCAATGGTCATTCTGCCATTGGAGCAGTTTGAAGCCCTTATAGGCGGAGAAAAGGTCGCGCAAGGAGGTTCTACGTCCAACGTCCTACGTCCTACGATCGAGCTCGACCCAGAACCTAGTACGCAGGATGCGGGACTTGATCAGGCAATTGCTGAAATGACGGCGGAAAGGCTGAAAAGCCGTGTTGAAGAGGCGGCGGTACAGCTGGAAGATTTGGCTAAGCAGGCACAAGAAAACCCCGAAATTTCGCTGGAAGAACGCTTTTATTTGGAGCCGCTGGAGGATGAGT
>JAHJFW010000005.1 GCA_018824765.1 Patescibacteria group bacterium | reverse complement strand
GTGCAAACTATTTTTGTACGTTTCATAATTTTAACAAAAATTTACAATATTCTATCCGGGGCATAAAAAAAATAAAAAAGAAATCATTTCTGTCTAGAATAATAACGCGCCTGCGCCATCCTGTCAGCTGGGGAGAAAGCATCAAGGGAAAACTAAAGAGCCGAAAGGCGGAGGGGCTTAGGAGCTAATAGCCCACACGCCCATCTGCCCATCAGCCTATCAGCCCCCAACTATTTCAAATCTTCAATCTCTTTTTTAAAAGATTTCACGTCTTCAAAAGAACGGTAAACGGACGCAAAACGAATATATGCAACTTGATCGAATGATTTCAACCTGTCCATCACGATGTCGCCGATATGCATGCTCGTGATTTCATTCGATGCCAACCGTTGGATGTCGCGTTCGATCGCATTTACCAACGCCCTAAACTCCGCTTCAGTATGCGACCGTTTTTCAAGCGCCCTCTTCAATCCAGCCGCAACTTTTTCACGGGAATACGCTTCACGGTTCCCGTCCCGCTTTACCACGCGCAAATCCAACAACTCCACCTCTTCGTGCGTAGAAAAACGATACTCACACGAAACACATTCTCTCCGACGACGAACAGAAGCACCGTCCGCGGCCAGACGCGTATCAATCACTTTAGTATCTTCATGGTTGCAAACGGGGCAGTGCATATATAAAAATATACAATATTCAATTTCCAATTTCCAATTTTAAAACAACAGGGATTTCAAATACATTGAAAATTGGATATTGAAAATTTGATTTCGCCTTCTCACATCATCTTCTTCCTTATAAAAGTTGGTATCTCGAAATCCTCTTCAGCGCTGTCTTTAGCCTGAACCCTGACCGGCGGTGGCGTTGTTTGTGGTTTCGGAGGCTGCGGCGGCGCATAGGTCGGCGTTTGAACATGCGGTTGTCGCGGAGCCGGAGTCGCTTCAAGCGGTTTAAAAGCCTCTTCCGAAACCTCGACAGCCTGCTGTGGCTGAAACTTAGGCTCCGCCGGTTTGGCCGATGCGGCAGATCTGGCTGAAAACGGTAACCGCTCCAAATCAAGCGGACGCGGCGGTGCATAAGTGCCGGAGGCTAATACGGATTTCGATCTCGGTCTTTCGGGCCGTCCGTCAAAGCCGGTGGCGATAACCGTAATCTTAACTTCGTCCTTCATCGCTTCATCAATAATAGCGCCGAAAATAATCTTGGCCTGCGGATCAGCCGATTGGGTGATGACTTTGGCGGCTTCGGAAACTTCATACATGCCAAGATTGGAACCGCCGGTAATGGTGAACAAGATGCCTTTGGCGCCGTCAATTGAAACCTCCAAAAGCGGCGAAGCAATAGCGCTTTTCGCCGCTTCAGCCGCCCTGTTTTCTCCGTTGCCACGGCCGATGCCCATCAAAGACGAACCGCGGTTGGACATAATCGAACGCACATCGGCAAAGTCAACATTAATCAAACCGGGAACGGTGATGAGTTCGGAAATGCCCTGCACGCCTTGCCGTAACACATCGTCAACAATCTCAAATGCATCAAGCAAAGAAGTCTTGCGGTCGATGATCTGCAAAATTCTATCATTCGGAATCGTAATCATCGTATCAACCGCTTCAGACATCGCCTCATATGCCTCGTCTGCGATAATTTTGCGTTGCGCCCCTTCAAACATGAACGGCCTTGTTACTACACCGACGGTCAATGCACCCAACTCCTGCGATATGGCGGCGATTCTAGGGCCGGCCCCAGAACCTGTACCACCTCCCAAACCACAAGTGATAAAAACCATATCCGCCCCCTTCAAAACTTCACTAATTTCATTATGGCTTTCTTCAGCCGCCCGCGAACCTATTTCCGGATCCATGCCCGCTCCCAAACCGCGCGTTACAGTTTTTCCAATATGGAGTTTAACGCTGGCCTGACTGTGATGCAGGGCTTGGACATCGGTATTCATCGCAATAAATTCAACGCCGCGAATCTTTGATGCAATCATACGGTTGATCGCCGAACCGCCGGAGCCGCCCACGCCGACAACTTTAATTTTTGCGAAGGTTTCGATAGGAGGATTTATCTCGGCCATATGATTATTGAATACTATTAGTAATCATTGAAACGTTTAATGAAGCAAAAAATTGTTCTCTGTGTTAATAAGAGGATACAAACGCGCACGGATATCGTCAAGGCACTACGAAAAGATGCACTACGAAAAGAATCTAGAATCTGGAATCTAGGTTAATAAAAAAATACCCAATTCTTAGGGTATTTTTCCTGATTACAGACTCTAGATTCTATTAACCGGTAATGGTTAAGTGGAAAATGATTGATCGGTAATCCTTCGACTCCGCTCAGGAAATATTTCTTTTCATGCCTAGATTCTAGATTCTAATCCCTAGATTCTAACTACGGCATGAAACTCTTAAAAACTTTTTTCAACGGTCCGGTAATTTTTGAAAACATTGTCCTTCCGCCGTCAGCTCCGGATGACCATGGCCGCCGAATCGAATGCATCTGTTTTTCGGATTCAAAACCCCACAACACCAAACCGACAGCCGTGCTGTAAGAAGGGTCATGCGCCAATTCCGGCATTGAACTCTGAGCTGTCGCTGAACCGACTGCGCAAGGGAGCTGCAGAACCCGTTTAGCCACCTCCACCATCCCCGGCAACTTTGAGCCGCCTCCGGTCAACACTACTCCGGCCGGCAACATTCCGGCACGATCAATTTTTTTCAGTTCGCCTTCGACCATTTCGAACAGCTCTTCTACACGCGCTTCAATAATCTCACTCACATATTGTAATGAAACGATTTCAGATTGATCGCCTCCAAAATCCAAGACATCTATCCGGTCGCGATCGTTCACTTCAATGGAAACCGTGTTTCCATGCGCCACCTTTATATTTTCGGCGACATCCAAGGCCACGCGCAGACCTATGGCGACATCAGACGTAATGTGGTCGGCTCCAATCGGCAATGTCGCGGCATGCAAAAGCTCCCCTTCTTCATACACGCACAAGCCAGTGGTTGAAGCTCCGATGGATAATACGCAAACGCCCAACTCGCGTTGGCGCGGCTGTGTAACAGCTTCCATTGCCGCCAATGGCGAGTAAACCAATTCGCTTATATCAACACCGGTACGAAATACCGCTTTCGTTATATTGCGCACATGGCTGGACAGCCCATGCACGATATTCACATGCGCTTCCAAACGAATTCCTTGCATTCCGATCGGATCCTTGATTCCGCACTGCCCATCCACGCAAAAATCACACGGTAAAACATGCAAAATCTCCTGATTGGCGGGATTTGCAAAAGCTCGAGCCGATTCCAACGCCCTAGCCACATCATCCGGCCGGATATCGCCGTCAGTCCTTGATACGCCTATAACGCCTTTGGCCTCCTGAACCGAAATATGCGTTCCTCCGATGCCGACATAAGCCTCCTGGATCGGCGCTCCCACCAATCGTTCCGCGCTTTCCAAAATTGCGGAAATTGAAGAAACCGCATCTTCAAGCGAGCTGACGCATCCTTTTGAAAACCCTTGGGACGGCGACTCGACCAATCCTATTACATTCAATAAAGGTTTTTTTTCAGTCGTAAAACTCATCTGCCCGATTGCCAAGCGCAGAGTTGATGACCCAAGATCGAGTCCGACTATCAACCTATCTTTCATACCCACAATAAAATTCCAAGCACCAAATTCCAAATTCCAAACAAATTCCAATGTCCGAATATCCTAAACGTTTTGGATTTTGGTAATTGGGATTTGTTTGGGATTTGGTGCTTGGAATTTGGAATTTCATACTTTCTAAAATCTAACCAACATCCCGCTCAAATGCGGCCATAATATGAAAAAACCGATAATAGCCGCAAAAATAGACGCCGCTAAAACCGCGGCTGACATCAGGTCTTTAATGTCGCCAACGTATTGGCTAAGCCGCGGCTTAAACAGATCCACCATCCGTTCAACCGCGCTGTTCAGTAATTCTAGCACAATTACCGCCGCTATCGCTAATAACAAAACCGCGCGTTCGAATTCCGACAACGGAGCAATCAGCATTACGGCAAAAACTACGACGCCTGCAACAGTCTGAATCCTAAAACTCCGCTCTGTCCGAAAAGCCAAACACAGGCCGCGCCAAGCGTGTTCAAAACTGTGTTTAAGCGAATTCAACAACATACTATTTTTAGATAAATTCCAATGTCTGAATGTCCAAAACGTTTGAGATTTTGGTAATTGAGATTTGTTTGGGATTTGGTGCTTGGAATTTGGAATTTCATTTTAGTCGCTATCAAATTTGAACTATGAGGCTTAGAAAACATTGGACACGACCTTTTCCTGCAAAGCGAGCATCCGCGTCCCCTCTTTTTTCAATACGTGGTCATAGCCCATCAAGTGCAGTACGCCATGAACAGCAAGCCTGACCAATTCTTCTGCCATGGGTACGCCGCGAAGAGACGCCTCTTTCTTTGCAAAAGCCGCTGCAATTATCACATCCCCCCAGTCAACCGGCGGCTCGGCTGAAAAAGACAGGACATCCGTGGGCTTGTTAATCCCGCGATATAAGCGGTTCAGGCTTTTTATGTCGTTATCGGAAACAAATCGCACTGCCACTTCCCCTCTCGGTCTCCGGCGCGCCGCTTTAAAAGTCTCGCGAATTGCGCGTTCAAGCAACCCGCTTTTCAGCCGCGCCGGAACTCTGCCTGAAACATTTACTCTAATCATGGCATTGGAGAAGATGGAGTTACAGCCGTTCCTGTTGCCTCAACCGGCACAGGCTCGCTCACTACTCCGCTGGTTGTAGCTGACGGTTCAAACGGCAGGGAGCTGCCGGCTGTCGGCGGAGCAACTTGCGGCAAGCCGCTAAGAACTAACGAGTTGAGTATCATTGCATAAGTCGTCCTATAATTTATAAACGGTTCGCCATTCAGATCGTAAGTCAAAACAAACACTTTGTCCCCCCATGGAATAAAAGTGCTCAAAATGTCGGCGCCAATTATGCCGGTGTAGCCTCCTTTTGAACGGTATTGCAACACGTCCGCGGCCGTAAACTCGGGATACTTCTCCAAATACCAATCAACAATGGGTTTTTTATCCGGATTCGACTCTACGCTCAATACAAAAGTCTCTCCGTGCTTGCTGTCTATTACCGCCCGCGTTCCGTCGACCGTATTCAATGTAATGGTCCAAGCCGTCGGTATGCTGAGTAAGTAACCGACCGGCGCTGATTCAACTTTGACCAAAGCGCTGTCCAACAAGCGCACCGGCGCATTACCAGCCGGATTGTAAAGATGAAAAACCTCGTTGCCGTCCAAAAAGCCGTCTCCGTCAGTATCCGGATTCCTTACGTCAGTGCCGAACAAAGTCTCTTCCAAGTCAGTGATGCCGTCGGAGTCGGAATCCAGGCCTGCTGGCGGCAACGTGGGCTTTTCCGGCGGCAAAGGCGGCGGCATGGGTACTGTAGCAGCGGCGGGATTACTGGACTCGCTGTCGCCTGAAATATTTGAGGCGAAAACTTTATAGGCATAAGTCTTGCCGGCTTCAATGGAAACATCTAAAAACGAAGTGCTGTTAGGAGGCAGACTTGTTACAGCAGAAAAAACGCCGTCTCCGGAATCACGTTCTATGCGAAATCCTGATTCATTGGCGGAATTATCAACCCAGCTTAAAAGCACGCTCTGCGAATTCGTGGAGGTCGCTTCGGCATTGGTCGGTGCGCTGGGCAGTGGCGGAGGAGGGGGCGCTGTCGGGACAACTGCCACTGGCGCGGGAGCCTGCGCGGGCGGGAACAGCAGATCGCGATTGAAATATACGAAACCACCAGCAACTCCAGCCAGTAACACGACAATTACAATAACTACCGGCATTTTACTCCGTTTCACCGGAGCCGGCTCTGAAGAAACTATGTGTTCCGGCCTTTTCTTTTCTTCCGCAGAAGCCTTTAATGCCGCTCCGTAATATTTG
>JAHJFW010000050.1 GCA_018824765.1 Patescibacteria group bacterium | reverse complement strand
GTCGCGGCCGATGACCATGCCTGAATGGAAGAGTTTTTTTATGTTGAGTTTTGGGTTGGCCTTGCGTATTTCGACAACGCCGGATGCAATGGATACGGCCACGTCTTCCACTACTCCCATGGCGGCGATAATGATGCCGGCGAACATCAATCCGCGCGGGTCCAGCGCGGAATTTTTCCCGAAGAACATCCGGTCTTCTTCGGTTGACAGCCCTCCCAAATGCGCCCAATTACTGAAAGCCACGGAAATGAAATATGCCGTAAGCACGCCGCACAATGTGCCCACGATGGTAATCCATGATTTTTTGTTCCACCCCATTGATAGCACGCATGAGAGAGATGTTAGGACGACGGATAAAACTATGGCCACCGGAACCGGATCCATTCCCTTTAAGAAAGACGGGATCAGTACCCAGCCGATCAGCGCGACTGAAAGAATAATGGAAAAAGCCACTTTGAAACCTTGCCAGCCCGCCAGTATCACAAGCACGAAGATTAACAGTATCACCAGCCAGATCATGGCTCCCAGCCTGTCAAAGCCTTCCAGAAAAGCCAGTTGTTCTCCACCTTCCGGATTCGGTTGCAGCAAAATAACCACCTTGTCGCCTTGCACCGGTTTGATGTTGTAAGGGTTGGAGTCTATGTCGCTTGAAAGAGTGCGTATAAGTCCCTTTAAAGGGCCGGACAAGTATTCGATGGTATAGCGCTGTTTTTGCTGTCCGCCGTTTGGGATTTCATCTTCGGACGAAGCGACGTTTTTTATGATTGCGCGTTCATAACTTTCGTCATTGGCATTAGAGGACGATTCGTTATTGACGGTTGAATTTTGATTAGCCGGCCCTTCATTTACTTGCGCCGCGATATTTTTTCCAGAAATGACAAAAAAGGCGGTTGCCAGGATGATGGGCAGGGCGATTTTTTGTCTGGCGGTCATGGCGCACACTGTAGCGAAAGAGATTAAAATGGAAAAGTGTACAGATTGTGCATGTTTTAGGCCATGATGTAGACACTTGCCAGTTCAAGGGGTTGTTGATAACTTGTAGCAGTTCAAACTTCCTTTTCTGGTCTTTTTTCAATTCTTTGTCGGGCTATAGCGCAGTTGGTAGCGCGCTTCGTTCGGGACGAAGAGGTCGCGAGTTCGAGTCTCGCTAGCCCGACAAAGGTTTGAAAGGCGCTGAACGCTAAGGTGGCGGCGGGCTTCCTCAATCAGCTAAGTAACCGACACGATTTTTGCAAGCTACACAAAGGCGATATATCTATCGCGCAAGGACCAAGCCGCCTAGAAAATCGTGCGTAAATACAACTTCTTTTTTGAAGAGGATTTTTTCATGTCCTTCAAATTTCGTTATATCGCCGCTCCATTCGCAAGAATATTCCCATTCGTCATCAGAAAAATTTTTTGGACCACGTGGTTGGAATGCCTCTTGTTTTTCGCCTGCTGATAAGGCCTTTTTGAGAAAGTCAAAAGTTTCATGGGCGAGTTTAATATCATTTTGGAATTTTTCAGTCATACCGCCGCCGTAAATTTGCATCCAAAAAGGCTTTTTATTAAGCCAGACAACCTCACGTCCCCATGATTGAAAAAAGCCTGCGTAACTATCTTTATAATGCCAGTCGCCCTCATGAAATTCTAATTCTTTGAAACGGGCCTCTTCAGGATCAACTTCTTGGCCGCCGCCTGCGTAAGTATTGCCGGCAGCCCTGCCTAAAAAGCTGTTTAATTTTTGCAGTACTTTGTTATCCCGCATAATGTCAATCGTCGTGGTAAAAATCAGTTCAGCTTTTCATCCTTTTTTCTCATTCGTGCCATCATTTTCTCGCTGAACGCAAGGCAGTCGGCTTTCAGTTCATCAATGTTGTCTCCTTTCAGCGCACCAAGCAGGGTAAAAAGAATCAGGGCTATTTCCTTTTGACCATTCTTTTTCGCCTCTTGGGCCAGCCTTAACAATTCTTTTTCAAAATATTCCGCATCTTTATTTTCCGGAGATTTGGGTTTTTCCATACTGTGTGAAAGAGATATGTAAATTATGCTGCAGAAATTATTTCAAATTTTTTTGCCGAGCAAGGACAATTGCAAGCATGAAACCTTAAATACAGTATAGGAAAATATTCATGCTTGCAATCGGCTTTCTTGACCACATTCGGCGTTTTCCTTATCATACTGAACATTGTTTATAGCCGTCGCGTTCGCGTGCCGGCGGCAATCTAGCGCAAAACGCGCTTTTCGTATCCATAGCTTATGCAAACATCACCTCTAGATCATCTTGCAATCATCATGGACGGTAATCGCCGCTGGGCGGCTGAACGCGGCCAATTGTCCATGCAGGGCCATCAGGCTGGCTATGAACGGTTGAAAGAAGTTGGGGATTTGTGTTTGGCGCGCGGTATCAAGGTGCTGACGGTTTTTGCGTTTTCTACTGAAAACTGGAAACGAACCGAGGAAGAAGTCGGTTTTTTGATGGATTTGCTGGAGCGCGCGCTTACAGAAGAGCTGAATAATTTTAATGGGAAAGGCGTGCGGCTCAAGATTCTCGGCCGCCGCGAAGGACTCCGGCCTTCTGTGTTGCACGCAATCGAAACTGCGGAAGAGACGACAAAAAATAATGAAAGGGCCACATTCGCAATTTGCATCAACTACGGCGGACGCACTGAAATTGTTGACGCGTGCCGCGCCATTGTGAAAGACGGCCTTCCTGTGGACGATGTGACGGAAGAAGCGCTGACTGCGCGGATGTACTGGCCGGAAATGCCGGTTCCGGATCTTGTTATCAGAACATCAGGCGAGGAGCGCACGTCCGGCTTCCTTGCATGGGAGAGCGCATATAGCGAATTATATTGGAGTGAAAAAAAATGGCCAGATTTTGACGAGCAAGAGCTCGACAGGGCACTTGAAGAATTCGCAACCCGCAAGCGCAGGTTTGGGAAGTAGGGGAAGGGTTGGCAGTTGGTAGTGGGTAGTGAGAAGATTGTGGGTGTTAGATTTTTCCCATAACTACAGACTACCAACTACAAACTGTCATTTTTAAGTTTGACTATCTTTTGTTACCGTTCTACATTTGTTCCATATGAAAACGCTGTTTGATTCGGGAGCGGAGAAGCGGCGGAGGAAGTATGCACCGCTGGCGGATCGGATGCGGCCGCAATCGTTTGACGAGGTTGTGGGACAGCTGTCTCTAGCCGGTCGTGGAGCTGTTTTACGGTCGCTTATCGAACAGGGCGATACGCCATCAATGGTTTTTTGGGGGCCGCCGGGATGCGGTAAAACAACTATCGCAAAAGTCATTGCCGCAACCGCGGGCGCGGAATTCGTTGAACTTTCGGCTGTAACATCCGGTTTGCAGGAAGTGCGCCAAGTTATCAAAGAGGCGGAAGTGCGTTTGGATTTCCATGATCGCCGCACCATTTTATTCGTGGATGAAATTCACCGTTTCAACAAGAGCCAGCAAGATGCTTTTTTGCCGTGGGTGGAAAACGGCACAATCATCTTGATAGGGGCGACCACGGAAAATCCCAGTTTTGAGGTAAATGCCGCTTTGTTGTCGCGGTGTCGCGTGTTTGTGTTGAAGAAACTCGAGGCAGACGATATCCGCGCAGTTATTCGGCGCGTGCTATCGGATGACGAACGCGGGTATGGAAAGCGCGCACTCAAGATGCCGGACGCTGTTTTTGAGGAGCTGGTCGTGCTGTCTGACGGAGATGCGCGCATCGCGTTGAATGCGCTTGAGCTGGTCGTCCAGTCGGGAAATCTCACTGTCGAAAGCCTGCGCTCCGCGCTCCAGCGAACGCATCTTTTATACGATAAGTCCGGTGAAGAGCACTACAATATAATAAGCGCCATGCATAAATCTTTGCGCGGATCAGATGCGGATGCCGCATTATATTGGCTCGGCCGTATGCTGGAGGCTGGCGAAGATCCGCTGTATGTGGCGCGCCGTTTGGTGCGTTTCGCGTCCGAAGACATCGGCTTGGCCGATCCGAATGCGCTCGTGCAGGCTGTGAGCGGATATCAGGCTGCGCACTTCATCGGCATGCCAGAATGCAATGTGATTTTGGCGCAGGTCACGGCATATCTCGCCGAAGCGCCAAAATCAAACGCTTTATACACGGCGTATTCTGCTGTGCGCGACGATGTCCGTCGACTTCCTAACGAGCCGGTGCCGCTCCATCTACGCAACGCACCGACCGATTTGATGAAAGATCTCGGCTACGGCAAGGGCTATAAATACAATCCGGATTACACCGGGCCGGTTGAGCAAGATTATTTACCGGAGAAATTGAAAGGGAGAAGGTATTTGGATTAGAGTACTGAATGCAGATGTGGATAACGTACCAGGTACGTACCAGGTACGTTATCCACATAGGTACCTGGTACTTGATAAAGCTAAATGCAATGTACTGATAGTTATCCACATAGGTACCAGGTACGTACCAGGTACGTTATCCACATAGGTACCTGGTAGCGGATTTTGTTACTACAAACTACTCACTTTTTTCCTACTCCTCCTACCGATATCCATCCCGATTTGTTATCATGGCAAAGATGAAACGAGCGTTATTCATAGTGTTTGGCGTTTTTTGTGCCCTTGTAATGGGGTTTTTTTGGTGGTTATTTAGGGATACGCCTGAAAAGGCTTTGCGCGACGGGGTGCGGAATCTGATGGAGGTGCAAAATTTTGAGAAAGTTGATCTTGAAGCGTCTTGGAGCGACCTTGCTAAAGGAGTTACCAAGGGTTTTGATTTTTCCGGACAGGCGGATGTGCGGGATTTGGCGCATCCGAATGCGCTTGGGACTTTGCGACTGGGCGCCGGTTTGCTGGATGGAGAGCAAATCGTTGATTTGGTTTTGACGCAGGAACAAGCCGCTTTGCGTCCGCGCGCGGTTTCAAAAACATGGCAGGATCAATATGCGCAGCTCTCCAATGACGAACATGGCGAAAAATTCCTCGCGTTCCAAAGAGACGCTTTTTTAGAAAAAAATGGTTTTGGGCATTTTGTCGCCCAAGGATCTTCAGAAGAAATCCGTTCGGTTTTGCCGGCTTTGATCCAAACCGTTCAAATAAACCAAAAATGGAAAAAGTACGCGACGCCTGACGGTCGGCATTTGGCTGATGTTGACTTCACTTTGGATAACGCGTCATTTAAACCGTTTTTAAACGCTTTGACGCGCTTATGGCACGATGCCGATCTGACGCCGGCTGATTTGCATTGGATCGAACGCGCGTCAGCAGGAGTTGCGCGCGGCGTGTTTAAAATTTCGGTTGATTTGAAAACGCGGCAACCCGTGGTTTTGTCCGGCGCTTGGCCGCTCTTGGATGACGAGAAAAAAGAAATTGCGCAACTGAAAATTTCTTTGGCGTTCCAAGGATTAAATCAAGGCGGACCAATAATTTCGCCTGAAAACTCGACAGATGTCAGCCAAGAGATTTTGGGCATAAAATCGCCAGAGACTGATTTTCAGTTGGCGCCTGCCAAACAGCGTCCGCCGGATTTGGAAATCCCGAGCGCTACATCGTCTGATGCAGAGGGCGAATTCTAGCCTATGCCGCGATTTTTTTCCCAACAGGTCGGCAGACAGCGCGTTGTGAAAGGGCTTCCAGATTTGAGCGCCAGCGGGATGATAAACAAGCGCGTCCGCGTCTTGTCCATTTTGTTAATCCTTTTGGTGCCGGCTTTGGTTGTCAGATTGGCGCAACTGCAGATTTTTGAACACTCAACTTATGAGGCTTTGGCATCTGACCAGCATGATTTGGAGGCGAAATTATTGCCATCGCGCGGCCGCATTTTTGTCCGCGACCGAGCTGACGGCAAGCTTTATCCTTTGGCGAGCAACCGCGAGGCATGGACAATTTATGCCGTGCCGAAAAATATCGAGGATCCGATTGCTGTGGCGCATGAATTGGCTGGTATTGTAAACATACCGGACGTGGATCTGATTACGCGCCTCACTAAAGAAGGCGATCCCTATGAATTGGTTTTGAAAGATGCATCAACTGAAATCGTGGATCAAATCAAAGAAAAAGATTTGGAGGGTATCGGTTTTGTCAGGACTTCGGCGCGTTTGTATCCTGAAAAAGACGTGAGCGGCCAATTGATCGGTTTTGTGGGCGAGGATGAGAGCGGTAATATGGCCGGCAAGTACGGCATTGAAGGCGGTTTTAATGAATTGTTGGCGGGAGTCGCCGGTTCTTTGGTGGCGGAAAAGGATGCCAGCGGGCGGCGCTTGATTATCGGCGACAGCCAAATCCAAAACGCAGTTGACGGCGCGGATATCGTTTTGACCATTGACCGCACGATCCAATACGAAGCCTGCACGAAAATTAAAGCAGCAGTGGAGCAACACAACGCTGATAACGGTTCGATCGTGATTATCGAGCCGAAAACCGGCGCAATCTTGGCCATGTGCTCGTATCCGGATTTTGATCCGGCGGAATACGGCAAGGTGCAAGACATTTCGATTTTGAATAATCCGATCGTGTTTACGGCTTATGAGCCGGGTTCGGTGTTTAAACCTTTTACTCTGGCGGCAGGTATTGATGCGAAAAAGATTGATCCGTCCACGACCTATGAGGACAAAGGGTTTGAGGAAATCGATGATTATACGATTCGAAATTCCGATGGAAAAGCGCATGGCATTCAAACGATGACGCAGGTTTTGGACGAGTCGTTAAACACTGGGACGATTTTTGTGCAACGCCAATTGGGCAAGGCGTTGTTCGAAGAATATGTGCAAGCATTCGGTTTTGGGAAAAAGACCGGCATAGAGCTGTCGCCGCAAGGCGCGGGCAATGTTTCTTCTTTGGCGAAAAAGGGTAGTATTTTTGCGGCCACTGCATCTTATGGGCAAGGTTTGACAGTTACGCCGATCCAATTGGTGGCGGGTTACGGTGCTTTGGCGAACAGCGGTAAGCTGATGCGGCCGTATGTGGTGGCAGAAATTTTGTATCCTGACGGCAGCGTGGAAAAAACCAAACCGCAGGAAGTTGGCCAGCCCATTGAAGCCAGAACGTCGCGTTTGATTTCAGGTATGTTGGTTTCCGTGGTTGAAAACGGGCATGGTAAGCGGGCCGGCGTGCCCGGATATTGGGTGGCTGGCAAAACCGGTACCGCCCAAGTGCCGCGCAAAGACGGCAGGGGTTATGAAGAAGATGATACCATCGGCTCATTTGCCGGTTATGCGCCGTCTGAAGATGCGAAGTTCGCAATGCTCGTAAAAATTGACCATCCGCGCGATGTGCAGTGGGCAGAGTCTTCTGCTGCGCCGCTTTTCGGCGTGATGGCCAATTTTTTGCTAAATTATTTGGAAGTTCCGACAGAGAGGCAGGTTAAAGCGGCTCCGGCGCCCCCTCCGCCTCCGGACCCTGTTGCATCAACCGGAACGGCGATTTAAGGTATCAAAGGTCTACGAAAGTACGAATTGGGAGTGGGAAGAAAAATCGACAGTCTGGAAAGTCGATTAAGTCTGGAAGGGTGTAAAAGTTTTGTCATTCCAGCGCAGGCTGGAATCCAGAATTAAAACAATTTGTAAAGTTAGGAAATTTCCTGGATCCCTGCCTCCGCAGGGATGACAGTGTGGGAAAGGTTTAAGGATGACAATAGGGGAAAGGTTTAAGGATGACAGTGTGGGAAAGTTTAATAAGGTATGCGGCGTCATGACAATTGGCGGATCAATTATCAAAAAATCTATGCAAAAATTACTCCAAAATTATCTTGCCGCATGCGTGCGGCGGGCGGTGGCCCGCGAGCGTCCAAAGGTGATTGCTGTGGCAGGATCAGTCGGCAAGTCATCAACTAAAGAGGCGGTTGCCGTGGCTGGCGCTGCTTATGTTGAAGGCGCGCGCGTTCTGGTTTCCCCTAAGAATTACAATAATGAGTTGGGTGTGCCATTGGCGATTCTGCGTTCGCAGGCACCCGGACGTTCGGTTTTTGCATGGTTGCATGTGATTATCAAAGCCGCGCTGACAGCTGTGGGCATATTGCGCATTAATGCCACGTCGCTGGTACTGGAATTTGGCACAGACCATCTCGGCGATATTGATTATTTAATTTCCGTGGTCCATCCGGAGATTGCAGTGCTGACCGCTATCAGCCCCGAACACACGGAATTTTTAGGTGATCTCGAGGCTGTGGCTAATGAAGAGCTTAGCTTGGTGCGTTGTTTAAAGCCTGACGGAATTGCGATTTTGAATGCTGATGACGCGTTGGTTATGCGCGGGCGCGGATTGACCGAAGCTACGGTGCTGACGTTTGGCGAGTGCGAGGAGGCTGATGTGCGTTTGGTGTCAGCTGAAATTGCGGTCGATGAGCAGGATTTGTCCGCCTCGGGTTTGGATGTGAATATAATCGCTTTCGGTTCGGCTGCGCGTTTCAGGATGCGCGGAGTGTTTGGCAAACCGCATGCAAGGGCGGCAGCTGCAGCATTGGCGCTAATGTATGCAATGGACATTGATTTTCACGAGTC
>JAHJFW010000049.1 GCA_018824765.1 Patescibacteria group bacterium | reverse complement strand
TTTTGCCCATCGCGGCATACATGATAGGCGTACGGCTGAGAATACGCTGGATGCATTCGAAAAAGCCGTGGAATTGGCTTGCGATGGAATTGAATTCGATCTTCGCTTGTCGCGCGATGCCATGCCTGTTGTTGTCCACGACGAAACGCTGGACCGCATTGCCGGAGACGCCCGCAGAGTGCGCGATCTTTCTTTTAAAGAGCTGGCTGAGGTGGAGTTAAGAGGCAAGGGGCGGATACCGAATCTGAATGAAATCACGTCAGCGATTTTTGAGCCGGTCCAATTTGATATTGAGATCAAGGACAGGGGAGCTCTCCAGCCGCTCCTGACAAAATTAAAAACCAGCGCCTCACTGCGCCAACGCAGCATCATTTCATCTTTTGTATTGGAGGATTTGGAAATTACCAAAAAGGAATTGCCAGAAGTAAGAACCCTGTTGTTAAAAAATACTTGGCCATACATGTTTCGCGGACGCTCGTTTTGGAAAAAGTCAAAAGCTGCGGAAGTATGGGCTGTTGGTTTTCCTCAAAATATTTTGAATAGAAAACGAGTGGCATTTATAAAAAGAAGAGGACTTAACGTTGCAGCTTACGATCTCCAGCCGCTTAAGAGCCACGCCCGCCGTATTACGAAGTTGGGAGTTGATATTGCGATAGTATATAAGGCGCACGTTTGCTTGAGATAGGCTGCGGCAGGCTTCGCAAGGTTCTTGACATTGCTTTATTGCACTGATACCTTACGGCCCTGATTCGCATGTTGTGAGTCATTTTGCACCTTTACTTAAGCTCTTCATTACGAAACCACCATTAATTCAGGGTACGGTTTGATACTGTGCCTTGAACGATTTGGAGCTGCAAATGAGCGAGAACACCACCAAGAGCCAGATCAATCCCAACGCCGAGAAGGACGTCATTATGGAAGTCATGACCATTTGGGTCAAGCCCGACCAGATCGCCGATTTCATCATGAACAAAGGGCTGACTGCGGCGCAGATCGTGAAGATCGAGGTGGACACAGACACTGGGAAGATCGGTCTTGGCATCACTGCCGCCGGCTTGGACATCCGAACCAAGTCCATGTTCAAGGTCGGGTTCGAAGGTGGTGACTACATCGCCAACATCGTGATCCTCGGCAATCTTCTGTTCACGGAGGAAACCCCGAACATCGGTACGTACAGGCAGTTGGACGATGCGATCGAGATGTTGTCCTGTCTGCCTGACGCCAAAACCGATCTGCCGGTGACGGATCTCTATACCACCACGCCGCTCATGAACGGGCGGTTGGTCACGATGATGCGCATCCCGGAAAAAGAGGAGAGGATGGTGCTCAACCCGGTCGGCAGGCATGGCATTGCCAGCATTCGCTACGACAAGAGCGCCGACATCCTGCTCGCCGTGTTCGTGGATCCGACCGGCACTGGCTTCGCGATCGGCGCCATCAATGCCGCCGAGGTCAGGTCCAAGCCCGAGCGCATCTCGACAGGCGTGCCATGGACTCTTGTGGCAAGGCAGACGGACAACCGCTCATTGGGTTCTTTGGGCAGACCTAAGACCGGCAAGGCCGACGAGATCAAGATCGTGGTCAATCTCGAAGGAGGCTATGAGCGGCTGCTGACCATCAAGCGAACAGATCGCAACAGGTTCAGCGGCATTTGGGGGGAAGAGCAGAAGACGCAGAATTTCGGCATCGGCTTCCTGAGCGGGAGTGATGACGTATACGCCAGCTACAGGCAGTTCGAGAGGATTGCCGAGCTCCACTACGACACTGCGTTGCAAATGCATCCGGTGGCGAAGAGCTACCTCAAGTTCTAGCAGGTTCGCGCCTGCATTTCAGCCCCTGATTCTCATCAGGGGTTTTTTAATGGAAGGGATACTTTGTTTGATTGCGCAGCAGCTTCCAAATTCTCATGGAAAGTTGTAATGTGAAGGCCATGGTTAAACGCGCGACAGGGGATGGCAAGGCGCTGATAATAGATGCCAATTCTTTGATACACAGGGCTTGGCATGCATTGCCGCCGCTCACTGCGCCGGACGGCACTTTGATTAATGCTGTGTACGGATTTAGTTCAGTCTTGCTCAAAATTCTAGGCCAAGAAAAGCCGTCGCATCTGATCGTATGTTGGGATACACCAGAGCCCACTTACAGGCATAAGGCGCGCAAGGAATATAAAGCCCAGCGCGAGCAACAGCCGGATGAATTTTATGCTCAAATGCCGACAGCTAAGCGCGTGGTCGAGGTTTTTGGAGGCATCAATGTGGAGGCGCCTGGTTATGAAGCCGATGATTTACTGGCGACATTTGCAAAAAAGTTAACAAAAAAAGGGATACCTGTGATTTTGATGACTAGCGACAAGGATGTCTGGCAGGCCATTGCGCCAAATGTCCAAGTTGTCGCCTTCAAGAAGGGCGTCAGCGAAACCGTTGTTTACGATGCCGGATCGCTGGAACGTGAAACGCGCCTTCGCCCCGAACAAGTGGCGGATTTTAAAGCGCTCAGGGGCGACCCCTCGGATAACCTGAAGGGAGTCGCCGGTATCGGCGAAAAAACCGCTACTGATTTGCTGGTCGCCTACAGGAATCTGGACGGCATTTTTAAGGCGGCGCGCGACCCACGCGCAAAATTGTCGCCATCAATCAGGCAGAAGCTTTTGGACGGTGAAAAAGAGGCGCGTGAAATCCTGCCCTTGGTCCGCCTTGTGGATGATGCGCCGGTGGATTTCAAGGAAAAGGATTTAAGGCGCCGATTGGTTGACCGAGCGGCCTTGACGGAATTGTTCAGCGGCCTCGGTTTTAAGACATTGTTGGCGCGCGCTTTAGGCAAGACGGCGGCTGCTAAAGATGAGGTTGAGGTTAAGTCTGACAAATCGGAAGTCGTATCGGACAGCGGAAAAAAATCGCTTCATAAATCCGGCGCTCCAGAGACGCAAGACCTTGAAACTGTTTTAAAAATCGCCAAGAGCGAAAAGTTGCTTTATATCCGCTCGGCTTTAGCCGCCCAACCGTCGTTGTTTCAGGACGCGCCCGTGCTGGCAGTGGCAAGCCAAGATAAAATTGCAGTTATCACGTCCGCGAATTTAAGCGGCCAGCGTATTAGATCCGCGTTATTTGATATTTTGGCTGACGCTGAAATAAAAAAGATCGGCCATAACCTGAAAGCGGATTGGCACTGGGCTAAGCAAAACAACTGTGAATTGAAAGGCTTATTTTTTGATATTGAGGTAGCCGCGTATATTTTGTCCGGTGGAGAGGGGCGGCAGGATTTAAACTCATTGTCAGCCGCTTATTTAAACGAAAGCTTGCCTGAAGGGGAAAATGACTTGGCTAAAGAAATTTACGGCGTGCGCGCTTTGCACCGCGTTTTGGAGAGTGGTTTGAAAGCCAAAAGTTTGGATAAATTTGTCCAGCGTTTTGAAACGCCGCTGATTGAAGTCTTGGCTGAAATGGAAGATAGGGGGGTGTTGATAGACACGAAGTATTTTAAAATTTTGACTGAGGATTTTAGGCGGGAAAAGTCGCGCTTGGAAGAGGAAATGGAAAAAATAGCCGGAGAAGTTTTTAATCCGGCGTCACCACAGCAACTCGCTCACATATTATTCGAAGTGCTGGGTTTGTCGTCTAAGGGAATCAAACGCGGGAAGACCGGAATTTCAACCGCGGCTTCAGAGCTTGAAAAACTGCAAGGCGCGCATCCGATAATTGAAAAAATAGTCGAGTTTCGGGAGGTAGCAAAACTGCTGTCCACGTATGTCGAAGCCTTGCCGCTCTTGGCCGATAAAAGCGGGCACGTGCATACGACTTATAACCAAGCACTGACTGCCACCGGCCGGCTTTCTTCTTCAAACCCGAATTTGCAAAATATTCCGATCCGCACGGAACTCGGCCGAAAGATCCGCCACGGCTTTGTTGCGCCGGCCGGAAAGTTTTTGTTGTCATGCGATTATTCGCAGATCGAACTGCGCATTGTGGCGGCATTGGCCAAGGACGAAAAAATGCTGGATGTTTTCCGGCGCGGATTGGATATTCATACGGCAACCGCGTCTGCAGTCTGGTCAGTGCCATTGGAAGAAGTAACAAAAGAACAGCGCCGCAGTGCCAAGGCTATCAATTTTGGCATTATCTACGGCCAAGGCCCTATGGGATTGTCCAGAGCCACAGGCATGACTTTTGAAGAGGCTAAAAGATTCATTGACGAATATTTTCTGGTTTATGCCGGCGTGCGCGAATACCTTGAGCAGACCAAGGCGCTGGCGCATGCGCGCGGCTATGTCGAAACATTGTTCGGCAGAAGGCGCGCCCTGCCTGAAATCAATTCGCGTATGCCGCAATTCCGTTCGGCTGCCGAGCGCATGGCCGTTAATATGCCGGTCCAAGGCACTTCAGCCGATTTGATTAAATTAGCCATGATTGAAATCGCGAAAGTAACCAGCGAGAAAAAATTAAAAGCCGACATGTTGTTGCAGGTCCATGATGAATTAGTGTTTGAAGTGGCTGAAAAAGAAGTTACAAGAGCGGCGGAAATCATCGTTGACATCATGCAAAGCATTGAAAAGATCGGGGTTCCGCTGGTGGTTGATGCTAAATACGGGAAGAATTGGGATGAGATGAAGCCGGTGGAATTTTAAAAGCAGTATGATCATAATCTGTTCCGGTCCGGATACATTCAGAGCGCGCGAAAGGGCGCGATTGTTGTTTGATGCTTTTCGCGAAAAACACGATCGCGAGGGATTTTCTACGGAAAATGTCGGATCGTCTTCTCTGTCTGATTTGCTGGCACGTTTTGGCGCGGGTTCGTTGTTTTGCAGTAAAAAGATGGTGCGTGTTGACGGGTGTTTGGCGGATTTGAAAATCGCAGAGGTAAGAAGTTTGGCCGCGGTTTTAGAAAGAGATAAAGAAAATACGGTTTTGCTAACCGTGGAAGAGGATCCGCCGAATGAAAAAGTTTTAACGGCTCTGGCGGCTGCACCTCTCCACCATTTTAATTTTGCCAGACAGACGGGTTTAGCTTTTCGTAAATGGGTTCGTGAAAAGGCGGCTCCTTTGGGCGTCGCTCAAGCATCCGTAGACGCCATTGCTGAGTATGCGGACGGTGATTCATGGCTGGCGATTCAGGAGCTTGGTAAGCTGGAAGCTAATTCCGTGGCTGATGCTAGCGGGTGGGTTAGACCGGAAAGCCAAACGGTTTTTGAGGTGGCAGAAAAAATGTTAAGGCGCGACGCAGGCTGGAGGACAAAAATCGAAGCCTTGAAAGACGAAGGTTCGTCAGCGATTTTTTTGTCGCAGGCGCGCTCTTATTTGCGCGTGAAAGACCATCGCGCAGACGGCATACATCCGTATGTCGTCAAAAAAATGTCCGGCTTGCGAGTTGTTGACGGGCCGGATCAATTTGCAAATTTGCTCAAAATGTTTGTGGCCTCACGTAGTAATTTAACCAACGGCCGAGAAGGCGAGGTTTTATATTAGAAAAAGCACTCCACTGGAGTGCGCTAATATAACAAAAATCCGGCGCAAGGCCGGATTTCTTTTACTTGTTTAAGGCTTTCATTAATGACTGTTTTTTTCTTGCTGCTTTGTTGAATGACACGACTCTGCGCTTTGCTGCTTTATCCACTGCTTGCTGAAAGGCGCGCGCTGCTTCGGTCGCCTGATATTTTTGGCCGCTCTTAATTAGCTCTTCGCTTTTTTTATACAAAGCTTTGACGTGAGTTTTAATCTTCAAGTTGGCCAGAGCCTTGCTTCTCGCCTGACGTAAATCCTTTTTTGCTGAACGCTTATTGGGCATATATTGGTTAATTCTGATTTCTGATTGTGCAATTAGACAATAAAAATACAATTGCGTCAAGAGAGGGCATTGGGATAGATGATAGTAAGTCCCAAGTCCCAAGTCTTCCGTTCCTAGATTCCAGATTCTTAGGGCTACCTTAAGCATCCGGCATTCGCCTGTAATGCAACGCTTCAGAAATATGCTCAGCCCCGACTTCGTCAGAAGATGCCAGATCAGCGATTGTTTGCGAGACTTTGAGCAGGCGGAAATAGGCGCGGGCAGACAAACGGAATTTGTCTACAGCCTTGGACATCAGCGCACGCGCTTCAGAGGTTAAGTCCACCAGTTGCCGGACCTGGTCGCTGGTCATTTCAGCATTGGTTAGCACGTTTGCTGCTTTTAATTTTTTACGTTGGCGATCACGTGATGCCTGAACTCTCTTTCTGACTGACTCGCTCGGTTCGCCGGATTCCAGGCTTACCAAATCTTCTGTCGGCACTTTTGGAACTTCTATACTCAAATCAATACGGTCAAGCAATGGGCCGGATAAACGTTTTCGATATAGCAAGAGCTGTTGGGTTGTGCAGGAGCAGGCCTTGTCATGGTCGGTTAGAAAGCCGCAAGGGCAAGGGTTCATGGCCGCTACCAAGAGAAACCGCGCGGGAAATGCCACAGTGCCTTGGGCGCGCGATACCGTTACAAAACCGTCTTCTAGAGGTTGCCGCAAGTTTTCCAAGACGCTGCGCGAGAATTCCGGAAACTCATCTAAAAACAAAACTCCGCGATGCGCCAAAGAAACTTCCCCCGGCTTCGGAATCGAACCGCCGCCAACCAAAGAAACGCCACTCGCAGTATGGTGCGGCGAGCGGAACGGGCGCTCGGATACATAGCCTTCTTTAGGCAGCAAGCCGGCAACTGAATGTATGCGCGTAATATCCAGCGCTTCTTCATGTGTGAGAGCCGGTAAAATGCCCGCAAATGAACGCGCTAGCAATGTCTTTCCTGAGCCGGGCGGCCCCTGTAAGAGGATATTGTGGCCTCCGGCAGCCGCGATTTCCAAAGCCCGCTTAGCAGTTTCTTGTCCTCTTATGCCAGACAGGTCATTTTGACAATGTGGATTTTTAAAAGTAATAAACTTTTTTGGTTTTAATGCGATTAATTTGTGGAGGCCGTTTATGTGCTGCACGACATCTTTTAGTGAAGTTGCTGAAAGTATTTTTACTCCTTTAACCATTGAGGCTTCGCTGGCATTTTTCGTCGGCACAATAAGCTCTTCAATACCGAGTCGCATGCAGAGAAGCGCGGTTGAAAGTGTGCCTCGCACTGGACGCAGGCTGCCGTCCAATGCCAGTTCACCGACCAGCAGCCTCTTAAAAGGGTCATAGCGAGGCAGATCGCCGTGAGCTATCAGAATCGCAATCGCTACCGGCAAATCAAAACCAGTGCCGGATTTTTTAAGGTCGCCGGGCGCGAGATTGATGGTGATTTTAGTTTTTGGGAATGGCGAATCAGAATGTTTCATTGCGCTCCTAACCCTTTCGCGCGCTTCTTGGACCGCCGTATCCGGCAATCCGACAATATGAAAAGCCGGCAAGCCCGGAGAAATGTCGCATTCGACATCGACCTTGCACCCCTCGAGTCCGATTACGGATGATGTAATAACTGTTGCCGACATAGTTTAGTGTTGAAAAATTAGAAGAATGAAGTACGGTCTTTTTCATTTTTTATCTTCTACATTCCACCAATTGCTTGGCGGATTTTTAGCAATAAGCCCCGATTGAGTTTCGGGGCTTGGAGTTTTGGTTTAGGGCAGACGTTCGGCCGACCATTCGCCCATATAGTTGCCGACCATCAAATCTTCCACGCTCCCGCCCATATATTGTCGGTTTGATTTGATGATGCCTGAATAAAGATAGTCGTCGATTTCGAAACTTACTGACGCGCCTTGGATTCGGCCGCGGTCCAGTCCGATATCACCGTCCCTGAATCTTCTTCCGTCTTGCTGAAGTGACAGATTGAGATTGTCTTCCATGAGCGGCGACTCAAGAACCCATGCGCCCTCAAGGTTTACGACGGAGACAGCTTTGACTGCATCGCAAATTTTTTCCTCGCAATCCTGCGATCCTGACTGGGGACACTGGTTGTGCGCACAGGCGACAATCCAGCTTTCAGGCTCGAAATCTCCGGTCAGATCGAAGATGTCCTTTTTTCCAAGCAGCAAGGCCGAGCCGTCGGTTTGTCCGAGCGGAATCGACAAGCCAACATTGTCCGGATCTGACAAGAGCCAGAAAGTTGGCACGGCGACCATCGCTGAACAGTTGCCGGCAACGTATTTTGCGGTTGGAATCAAATGTTCGCACTCGGTCTCGGTTGCGTGCCCCTTGGCTACAGACAGCTCCGCAATATTTTGCGAGCAGGCCGCTGTCACTTGGATTTGCGTCGCATATGCCGCTGGAACGAAATCTGAGCAGGGAGCAGGTTCGTCACCCTTGCTTTCCCCGCTCGGCAATTCGAAAGATGCGCGTTCATTTGATTGCGTTTCATCTCGCACTGCTCCATCTGCGAGCGCGGTTCCGGAATTATCAGCGCCGGTTTCAGCGCCTATTCCGCAAGCGGTCAGCAGAAGGCATGTGCAAATAATGACTGAGCAAGATTGCCACAGCTTTTGACTCTTCACCTGTTCTCTCCTCTGTTGATGGGTGCTATGACCCGTACCTATATATACAGCTACGTTATTTTTTAATGCCTGTCAATACCCCAGAAAACGTTGCAACTAAAGGATTTTATTTGTGGATTTTATCCACAGCTCAAATTTCAGAATGATTTTTTTTATCTTTTTTACTTTTCAGGCAGATGTAGATGATAAGGCCGGAAAAAATGAAGATATCCGCCAAGTTAATTATCGAGCGGTTGAAAAGCAGTATCCAATCCAGCACAAAGCCGTATTGTAGACGGTCCCATAAATTACCGAGCGCGCCGGCTAAAATTAAAATCAGCGCAAACATTTCTCCTAAAGCTTTTTTTCGTTGGGAATTTTTAAGGCCGTTTAAAATTACAGCACCCGCAAGTCCGGTGACGGCAAAAATCAAAAATCTTGGCAGCGGCAAGTTCGCCAAAATGCCGTAATTCCGATGCGCGGTAAATGCCAGCAAGTTTGGCATAATAACCGTTTGGGATTGAATATCTGAAATGAAATAGAGCTTAGTTAGACGGTCTGCGGCCAAAGCTCCAAGAAGCATAAAAAAACAAATGGCAATAAATTGCACATTATGGATCAAAACTTGAGGGCTCTCGGTTTTCGCGAGATGTTCCCCGCTGTCCGCCCGCCACATATAACGGGTCTTTACATCTCTTGCGTTAAGAGTTTTTTGCAATCAATACAGCTAGACGACGCCGGCCGGGCTTCAAGCCTTTTGAGGTCAATGTCTTTGTTGCAATATTTGCAAATGCCGTAAGTTCCTTTTTCAATAGATGTCAGTGCTTTTTGAACATCGCGCAATTCAGCCTCGATGCGGGCTTCGATTGACAGCTCGTCAACATACTCCGTGATTTCGGCCGCATTGTCCTCATCCGAATTACCGCCGCTTTCAGGATAGGCTGCATCAGGACGGTTCGGATCTTTTGAGCCCAAAACCTCCAACTCTTGGTTCAGTCGAATTTTGTCATCCTCCAGCCTCTGCTTAAAAAGTTGCAGTTGATCGTTATTCATATACGGATAGCGTATAAGGAAAATGTTAATCAGGCAAGGGAGGGGAGCGTTGCGGCTACGGGGGTTTTTAGCAGCTAGATTATGACAAACAAGCAAAACCAGATCCTTCGACTCCTCCGCGCCCAGCGCTACGTCGCTCAGGATGACAAAAATTTGAAATCGAGAATCTCAATTTCACCCAGATCAGATCCTTCGACTCCTCCGCGCCCAGCGCTACGTCGCTCAGGATGACAAAAATTTGAAATCGAGAATCTCTATTTCACCCAGATCAGATCCTTCGACTCCTCCGCGCCCAGCGCTACGTCGCTCAGGATGACAAAAATTTGAAATCGAGAATCTCTATTTCAAACAGATTAGATCCCTCGACTCCTACGCGCCCAGCGCTACGTCGCTCAGGATGACAAAAATTTGAAATCGAGAATCTCAATTTCAAACAGATTAGATCCCTCGACTCCTACGCGCCCAGCGCTTCGTCGCTCAGGATGACAAAAATTTGAAATCGAGAATCTCAATTTCAAATTTTTGTCAATTTTAAAGAGCCGCGGTAAGCCCTTAGTGCATAAGCA
>JAHJFW010000048.1 GCA_018824765.1 Patescibacteria group bacterium | reverse complement strand
TGGAATAATCGTCCGGCGGCAAACCATCAGTGCACGCGCGACATTACTTGGGCGCCTACTTTAAAAGGTTTTGCCGATCAGAACAAATTGCCTTACGCCCAGCTTATTTGCCAGCATAAAGTTGGCGACGTTGTCGGCGGAAAAGGAGGATCAGACAAGAAATACAACGGTTGTCCGGTAGAAGGTAAACAAGCATGTGAAGACAGATTGGGTAAAAATAATCCTGATTGCAATAAAGGGCAGAATCTCTTGACAGAAGGAGTTTGCATTGGCGGTCCGAATACAGGCATATATTGCGGCGCAAACTCAGAATGCCCTAAAGGGTATTGTGATATGACAGGGTCTCCTTGCTATAAGACTTGGTGGGACACCTGCGATTTTTACGAGGATGGGCCTTTGACCACGTATTTCAGATATGCGCCATTTTTGGGCGCAAGCGAGCCGGTGCATATGGTTTGGGGGACCTTCTCAAGGTCTGTCCATCAGGCAATAAATGCCGCAGCATCCTCCTTGCCGACCCCGCTGTCCAGTTTGTTACCCTCTAAGAAATTTAGCGCTATCGTGTCAACTGACAAGCAGATTGTAGAGATTGATGCTACCACCGTTACAACAAAAGACTGCACACCGATGCACTGCAAGTTTTGGCATATTGCCGATTTGGATCCGACCAGCGGCTTGATAAATGTAAAAAATAATCTTTTAGAAGGTCGCGAAGGGGTTACTGCAGGCGTGGCGCTTTATGAGTATTATTTCCAAGGAACCAAGCCGCCGCCACAGAAATACTGTGTTTGTAACAATTGCACTCCACCCGGGGCAGTATTAAAGTGGTGCGATAATGAATTGGATTGTCCGGTGGGTAGTTGTAAATCAATCAGTTCACAAGATTGGTCCCATGTAAATTTCTGATTTGAAAAAATATGGATTTCATTTTCCGAAAATTCCTAAATTGTTTATTGATTATTGGTTATTTTATCTAAGTATGGAGCGCAAAAACATAATTTACGGTATTATTCTAGGAACGCTGATCACGGCGATTATTGTAGTGGGCGTTTTAATTTTAAGAAAAAGAGCTGAAGTCAGCTTGCCTTTTCAGACCAAATCCTCGGTTGAAGCCGAAACGCAATTGCCGCCCGGAACGCGGCCGATAGAATCCTATACTCCCGAACGCCCTTGGCAGGAAGGGGATGCGCCGATTCCAATGGAAGAGCAACCGGAAATGGAACAGTCCACTGAATTATAAATAAGATTTGAAACTTAAGACCATAAATATATGTTTGATGCGCCTCCCACAAATTTGCCTGTAGCACCAACGCCCCAGCCGGGCGGATCTTTACCAACCACGCCTTCACCGACGCCTCCGCCGGAAAAACCGCCTGCAGTTCCGCAGCCGGAAGAGCCTGTGGCGGTTCCTGAAAAAAAGGTTTCAGGCGGGGAGCCTGAAGATATTTTTGGGGATTTGGATAAAGCTGAGACTGAAGTTGCAGAGGCACCGGAATCGGTTGAAGAGCCAAAGCTGGCGTTTAATTTCAAGCCAATAATTATTGCGGCTGTTATAGTGGTTTTAGTGGCGGCTGTTGGCGCGGCCGTCTGGTTTTTCGTGTTGAGGCCCAAAGCCGCGACAGTCTTACCAGAGCCGGCTGTAAGTGAAGTTCCCGCCGCGCCGGCCGAGGTAGTGGAAACGCCGCCGGTTATGATTGAAGAAAATGTTCCTCAAGCCATAGTTGAACCGGATTTATTGCCGCCGGAACCCATTACTCCGGAACAGCCGGCAGAAGCTATTGCAGAAGTTGTCCAGCCTGTTGCAGCGCCTGACAGCGACAGCGACGGTTTGAGCGATGCGGAAGAAGTATTGTTCGGCACAAGCGTGAGTAATGTCGACAGTGACGGTGACGGTTATAACGACGGATCAGAAGTAATGAACGGGTATGATCCGGAGACATTAGGCCAGACTTTGGCAGCATCTGCAAGGTTTGCTGTTAATGATGTCGGCGGCAAGTGGAGCGTTTTATTGCCGGTTACTTGGAGCCTGTCTTTGGATGCAGAGTCTGGTGTTTTCAAGGTTGATACCGGCGGGCTGACGACATTTGATCTGACTTCCGAAGAAGTGTCGCCGGGTATTGATTTTATTCCGCCGCCATCAGAAGTTGGCCCGTTCCGCAAATTTACAAATGAAGCCGGATATCAGGTCTGGATGAGCAATGACGGTTTAAACGCTTATGTTTTGGAAGGAAATTCCTTGCTGACGGTGAAATATGCGGCAAACGGCGCTTCAGCATACGACTATCCAACCATCTTCGAATATTTCATTCAGAGTGTGACTAAATTGTAGCTTTATGCCGGATGAGCCAATGCAAAATCCAGCAGGTTTGCCGGAATCGGAACAGGAGCCGGTGATTTATACGATTCCTGACAAATATTACGGAGCGGCATTAAAGGCTTCTGCGGAAGAAAAGAAAAGGCCGGAACACATAGTTTCTTCAGAGCCGGCTCCGGTGAAACGGAGTAAAATGCCGGTAGTTATTGTAATTGTCGTGTTACTGGCTGGAGTTGC
>JAHJFW010000047.1 GCA_018824765.1 Patescibacteria group bacterium | reverse complement strand
GGCGATTCGGATACGGATATTCAAGCGGGAAAACGTTCAAATGGAGCTTTACAGATTTACATCGGAGACCCGCGACCGGATGCCATATGCGCTCCTAATCTTGATGCCGCGGTTCAAGAAATTTTTAACCGTATTTCTTGACAAGGTGCGAAATTTTTCATAACGTCGCTTAGCTACAGGTCAAAACTCGACCGTTAGCAGAAAGGCGTTCTTTCAATGAGTGATACAACCAGAATAGACGGGCAGAAGCTCGATATGCACCCGACTCGACTTGCCCGCTGGTTGGCGGACAAAGACAGTTGGGAGACAGCTAAGGACATCTTTCCGATCTACATGGAGATTTCTCCGTTCGGCGTGTGCAATCACGAGTGCACGTTTTGTAGCGTGGACTACATGCTCGACCGCACAGACGCACCACGACTGCGTTTCGAGGTGCTGGAACGGACATTGCACGACATGGCCGAGAACGGCGTGCTGAGCGTGATGTTTGCTGGCGCGGGTGAGCCGTTCCTGTACAAGGACCCGACGACCAAGAAAAACCTCGCGGACGTAATCCTTGCGGCAGACACCGCCAGACTCGACACAGCAATCACGACCAATTCCGTGCTAATGACGCCGGAAAGGTGCATCAAGGCTTTTGAGGCCGAGCGCTTGCGGTGGATTCGTACGTCCATCAACGCCGGTGACGCCGAGACCTACGTCAAGATCCATAATGCCAAGCAAGGAGACTTCGAAACCGTGCTTCGCAACCTTGCCGAAGCCGTGAAGATTCGAGAAAAACTCGGAAGCGGCGTGAAGCTGCTCGGCCAAATCGTGGTGGTTCCGGAGACTCGCGGCCGGCGACGAAGGTCGCTCATGCTCGAGGATATGCCGTCGAACATCCACACCGTAGTTCCTCTCGCGAAAACGCTGCGTGACATCGGAATGGACAATCTCGCGGTGAAGCCATTCAAGCAACATACGGTCGAGCTCGGGGAAACCAGATCGAGCATGTACCAGAATGTGAGTTACGCCGACAGCGAAACCTGGGAACGGCTCTTCAATGACTTGGGGGCGCTTGAGACTGACGAATTTGAGGTGACGATCCGTAGACAAGCTATGCGCCAGCAAGAAACTGAGTGCCGCGGGTATGGCACATGCTACTCGACACCATACCACTGGGCTTACATCGAAGCTGATGGAGAAGTTTGGGGATGTTCGGCTTACATCGGTCGCGTCGAGAATGGTAAGGAAATCGGCGATCATCGGTTCCGTTTCGGGAATGTGAACGATCACTTGTTTGCAGACATTTGGCGCGGCGATCGAAGGCGTGCCAACTGGGAGTTCACGCGCAAACCGCCGGCAGAAGGCGGGCTCGACGTCAGCAAGTGCATGAAGGGTTGCCAGATGGATATGCCAAACGTGTATCTCTGGCAACTAATGAATCCGGATCCGAATGTCAACTTCATCAAGTGACGATCAGTCGCTTCTTCCATCACCTCGACTCGCGGGGTGATTTTTTTTTAGATATGTGCTACAGATTAAGAGCTTTTCCCCAATGTCATTCCTGCGGAGGCGGGAATCCAGAAATAAAAGGAAAAATTATCCGTCCACCCGGTTTCCAGCCTTAACTGGAATGACAAATAAGGAACTACAAAAAAAGTTTTTGTAGTTCTCTCCAAGGAGAACGCATGTCCATTACAATTCCACTCGATGTACTGGTGATCGGAGGCGGAAGCGCCGGACTGTGGCTCCTCGACGAACTTCGTCGTAAGGGGCATTCCGCAGTTTTGGTGGAATCCGACTCTCTCGGCAAAGGCCAGACGATCGCATCGCAGGGCATCCTTCATGGAGGCATGAAACACGCTCTCGTAGCGCGTCCGGGCACGTTCGTGAAAGCGCTCGGATCCATGACTCGGGTTTGGAGAGAGTGCCTGTCCGGAGATCGTGAACCGGATCTCAGTTCAGTAAGTCGACGTAGCGACTCGTGTTACTTTTGGCGCACATCGTCATTCGCTTCTTTCGTCGGTTCGTTCGGAGCGCGTTTCGGCATCCGATCGGAGATAAAGAAAGTCGCGTACACGTCGTTGCCGGATGTTTTGCGTGGCGCGTCAGGAGACGTATATCAGATCGATGAGCAAGTTATTGATCCGTCCAGTCTCGTTTCCGCGCTTTTCGAGAGGAACCGTCCGTTTGTGATCAGGGCGGATGTTGCGCGAGTTGAACTATCCTCGCGAAATACCGTGATCGCGGTTCACTTGAGTGGATCGAACGGCTACATAAAAACGCTCAAGTCGGAATTCGTCGTCCTGACAGCAGGCGAAGGAAACGCGGCGCTTCGCAAAATCTGCGGCTTGCCAGAAAAGGCGATGCTGCTATTGCCGCTCCAGATCCTAGTGCTTCGTGGGGATTTGCCGGATCTGAACGGCGTTTGTCTGGAGGGTACGCAAGCAAAAGCGGTGATTACGACTCATCGCCTGTCTAACAACGATGCGGTATGGCAGTTCGCGAGCGAGCGGATCGATCCGGAAGCGAGCGAGCGGTTCGCGCAACTTGCATTGGGGGAGATTGCCGCGGCGCTTCCGGGTTTCAATTTTCCGAAATTCTCGGTATCGGTCTACACCGCAAAACGCGCCGAATGTGCGACTGAAAGCGGAGGACGCTGTGCAGACGTGGCTGTTTTCAAGGAGGGCAACGTAGTAACCGCGTGGCCTACAAAGCTCGTTCTGGTGCCTCGAATGGTCGAGCGCGTCATGGGCTATCTCCCATTTCTGTCCAGCCACACCGGAATAGAGCGAGAGATCGCAGAATTTCCGCGTCCGGAAATCGCACCTTTTCCTTGGGTCCCAAACTGACTTCAGTGCCCCGGCAGAAATACTTGTCGGGGCTTTTTCTTGACACATTGCTCTTTTTTGTTATCGTGGCTGCGAAGGAGAAGCGAAATGGATCTTGAAGCTCTTTTTCTTGGAGGAACAAAAGGCCTCGGTCTTTCTATGGCCAAGATAGCCTTGAAAGAAGGATGGGCAATTACTGTTGCAGGTCGTACATCGTGCGCGTGCTCCATCGTGGTCGAAGGACTTGCCGCGGGTTTCCTGCTGGATTTGGAGGACGGAGCTCCTCGAGAGCTGTCGAAAGCCTTCGATCTCATCGTCTGGACGGCCGGCGCTTATCAGGAGGGGCCGATCATCGGTCTTTCGCGAGGGGATATTCGCTCGATCTGCCGCAATCATCTCGAAGGACCGGTTTCGTTTCTTGTCCCGATTCTGCAAAAAAATCGAGAGTTGGGACGGCCGGTGTTTCTCATCGTCGTCGCATCGAGCAGCTCTTTCCGCGTTCGGACAAATGAAGGTCTCTACGGCACGAACAAAGCGGCAAAAGCGCAACTCGCGCGCACGCTCGGCCAAGAGCTACCGTCGCTCATTCCGGGATCGCGTGTCCTTCTCGCCAACCCCGGCGGCATGGCAACACCTTTTTGGGACGGCCGTGGCCGCGACACCAGCGGATTCATGGATTCGAACGCAGTAGCGGCTTGTATCTGGGACGAGATGCAGTCGCAGAACGTGCCTTTCAAGGAAATTCATGTTGTTCGGCAGTCTGACAAATCGCCCAAGGTAGAATACGGCGCCAGGCTTCCGGAATAGCGTTTTTCATAACCCCGACGCGCTTGGGGTTTTTTCTTGCCGTTTTTTTTCATATTGTGTAAAGTCCCGCCTATAATGGAAAATAAGAAGAAAGTTTATCCCATTGATGAGTTGGCCACGCAAATTGAGGCGCTTCGTAAGGATGGAAAAAGGATTGTGCAATGCCACGGATGTTTTGATTTACTTCATGCCGGCCATTTAAAACATTTTGAAACTGCAAAAAAAGAAGGCGACATTTTAGTAGTGACCGTAACAAGCGATCGTTTTGTAAATAAAGGACCCGGCCGCCCGGTTTTTCCACATCAGATCCGTGCCGAGACATTGGCCGCGCTCGATCTAGTAGATTTTGTAGCCGTTTGCGATAGTCCCTCGGCTGTGCACGCAATCGAGTTACTTCGTCCTGATGTATATGTGAAAGGGAAGAATTACGCTGACAAGTGCAATGACGTAACCACAAATACTTTTGAAGAAAAACAGGCCGTAGAACAATATGGCGGCCGTATGTTTTTTACGCTTGAGACCGTTTTCGGTTCAAGCTCATTGTTGAATCAGTATTTTGAACTTTATCCGCGCGAAGTTCAGTTGTTCCTTGAGGATTTTCGCAAGCGGTATTCGGCAGAAGATGTTTTACGTGCGCTCGAAGGTATTCGCGGATTAAAAGTACTCGTGGTTGGCGATGCGGTTGTGGACGAATATCATTATGTGTCCCCAATGGGACGGACTTCAAAATCTAACATTGTCGCTAGCCGTTTTTTGAGCGATGAATCCTTTGCCGGCGGAATTTTCGCCTGCGCAAATCACGTGGCCGGTTTTTGCGATGATGTCCATCTTGTCACATGTCTCGGCCTTCGAGATACCAAAGAAGGTTATATTCGACAAAATCTTAAATCGAATGTTAAGACGAGTTTTGTGTATAGATCGGATTGCCCAACTACAGTTAAGCGCCGATATGTTGATCGATTAAACCTTTCAAAATTGTTTGAAGTGTATTTTTTTGAAGATGCACCCATGCCCGATGAAACAGAGGATCAATTAGTTGCTACGCTTGAAAAGCTTCTTCCAGAATATGATGTTGTTATTTCTTTAGATTACGCACATGGGTTTTTAAGTCAGCGCACCATAAATCTCATTGTAGAACGATCGAAGTTTTTGGCCGTCAATACTCAGACGAATGCTGCCAACATTGGGTATAATCCGGTTGTGAAATATCCGCGTGCGGATTATGTTTGTATTGATGAACCGGAGTTACGACTTGCTACGCGCGACCGTTTCGGGGCGATAGAACCATTGCTCACATCTGTAGTAGAAAAACTCCAAAGCCCGAAAGGTGTTGTAACACGCGGACATAATGGATGTCTCGTTACTGAAGCCGGGAAAGGTTTGACACATATTCCGGTAATGTCGCAAAAGATTGTGGACACGGTTGGAGCGGGGGACGCCTTTCTCGCTATTACGGCACCATGCGTTGCCAGCGGTTTACCAATGGAGCTTGTAGGATTTATTGGCAATGCAGTCGGCGCAAAAGCCGTTACCATTGTCGGAAACCGCGAATCAGTCGAACCAATTCCATTGATCCAAACTATAAAAGCCATCATGGCATAAAAATATGATTTTCAAAGATTTTTTTCAGAAGTATACGACGGATATTTTGTTTACGTTGGCGAATATAAGCGTAATGTCAGCTGACGGAACTGTTATGGAAGCCATGATGGCGATGCAGACACTCGCGGAAAAGTTCAAAGCTGTGCATGAAACAGGCGGGAAGATTATTTTTATCGGCAATGGTGGAAGTGCGGCCATGGCCAGCCACCATGCTTTTGACTATTGGAAGAACGGAAAAATGCGCGCCATAGCTTTCAACGATTCATCGCTCTTAACCGGAGGCGGCAATGATTTTGGGTATCCGGAAGTTTTTTCTCAGCCGTTGGGTATGTTTGCCGAAGCGCGCGATCTAGTTATTACAATTTCAAGTTCGGGTCAGTCCCCGAATATTTTAAACGCCGCGAAAAAAGCAAAAGAAATCGGTTGTTATGTCGTAACCATGTCCGCTTTTAAGCGCGATAATCCGCTGCGGTCTCTTGGTGACGTGAATATTTATCTTGATACCATGGTTTACGGCTATGCCGAGTTGGGACACGAAACGATTTTACATTCGATTTTGGATTTTACGATTTCTGGTTCAGGCTCCTGAAAGTTTATGCCTCGAGATATACGCTCGAAAATAGTTACACCCGAAGAACTTGCGCAGATTGCGGAGACAGCACGCGCTCAGGGAAAACGATTGGTGCATTGCCATGGGGTATTTGATTTGGTTCATCCCGGACATATCAATTATTTTGAACGTTCGCACGAATTCGGTGACATTCTGTATGTCGGAGTTTTGGCGGATAAGTTTGTGAAAAAGGGTCCCGATCGCCCGAGATTTCCAGAGCAAATGAGACTGGCTTGGGTTGCGGCATTGGAATGTGTGGATTTTGTTGTTTTGAATAATGAAGAAGAGGGACCGTGGCACATTATGCGTATCGTGAGGCCGCATGTGTATACGAAAGGTGTTAGTGAACAGGCAAAGTTGGACGATCCAAACAGTCCATTGCATAAAGATAAAACTTTGATTGAGGAACTTGGCGGTGAAATTCGTTTCACGCCAGAGGTTGAAATTCATTCAACTGATATTTTTAAGAGCCTTTAGACCGTTGCAAAGCTCCAATATTCCTTTTCTACTTGTCATTCCAGTGAAGACTGGAATCCAGAAACAAATAGAAAAAGTTTTTTTTGATTCTGGATCCCTGCCTCCGCAGGGATGACAAAAGAGTAATACAACAGTCTCAATCCTCGAGTATTGACTTTTGCTCTTTTTTCGTGCAAACATAAGCTCGTTCAATCATCTTTGACAATTGGAGAAAGTTGTAATGCCAACCGTATTGTTTGCGATGCGCGACGACGGCGACATGACGGAGCCGATGAATATCATGTTGTTGGCAGCGCTCGCCAAGGCCAACGGCCGTCAGTGGAAAACTGATTTGATCGTGCTGGAGCGTGACGGCATTATCGATGTCGTCAAAAACAAGAAGCCGGACGTGGTGGCTTTCAGTGCCATCACCGGTTCGCACCAGGCTTTGATTGACGCCAATACCGAGATCAAAAAGGAGATGCCAAGCATCAAGACGGCAATCGGTGGTCCGTATGCCACCTTCAGACCGCATGTGGTTCTTGAGCAGCCTTTTGACGCAGTCGGTGTCGGTGAATGTGACGATGCCTGGTTGCAGCTCTTGGATGGCTGGGAAGCCGGAAGGTCAATTGATAACATTCCGAACATCGTTACGCCCGGTAACGCAGAGCGCGTGCTACGGCGATCGTTAGTCGGTGAACAGGGCTGGACAATTCAGCCGCAACATCTTCGTGCACGTAAAACTGATCTCGACAACCTGCCTTTCATGGATCGGGATCTGATTTACGCCAACACCGCTTTTCGGACGCGCTATAAGCGCACCATGATGGCCGGTCGTGGTTGTCCTTTCCGATGCACCTACTGCTTCGAGCATGCTTGGAACAGCATGTATGCTGAGGCCAATGGTGGCAGAGTCCTGCAACGGCACAGTGTCGCCCGTCTGTGCGCCGAGCTTAAGGAACTGAAGGAGCGCTGGGATACGCGCTATATAAAGTTCTACGACGATGTTTTTCCTGTCTTCGACAGAACGGACGATGCTTGGCTCGAAGAATTCGCCGAGGTTTATCCTCGCGAAGTCGGTTTGCCGTTCCATGTCTTGGTGCGCGCAGAGCTCGTTCGCGAGCAGAACGAAAAAAAGCTGCGCCTGCTCAAGCGGGCCGGTATCGCATCCATCAGCATGTCCATCGAATCAGGTAACACATTCTCTCGTGACTACGTCCTGATCCGTGATATGGAGGAGCAGGATTTGGAAGAGTCGTTCGCGATTTGTCGGCATCTCGGTATTCCGACTTTTGCGAACACTATCTTGGGAGTTCCGGTGCCGACTTTGCCCAACATCTACGCAAATGAAGTCGAATATGAGGGACAATTGGCCAAGATCCTATCTGTGGCGGCTGAAGTGGATCCCAAGCGCAAACGCCGCACCAAGCAGCTCTCGCAAAGTGTAGCTGAAGCGCAGGCTTCGACTACAGATCATTGGGAGCGTCGTCGAGCCGTTGACCGCGTTTTGCGCGAAGCCGGAGTGCGCGCAACTTGCATTGACTACGATAAGGAGTCGGTGGAGAAAAACGTGGCGTGGCATGTGAGCTTCGGTGAGTTTCCGGTCTTCTTCCCTTATCAAGGGACGCAGCTCGGAGAATATGCCGTGCGCCACGGAGCCTTCGATGGCGACTACAACAAGCTCCATGCGAGCTATCAAACAAAGTCGCCACTCAATTGCTTCACCGAGCATGAGAAGTTGCAGCAGCAAAATCTGGCGCTTCTCGGCACCATCCTCCTGCTTTTCGCCGGCAGCACCAATCCGATCATGAATTGGTTGGCAGGACCTCTCACGCTGCTTAGTACCGAAATCTTGGCCAACCTGCCGTTCACCGACCTGTATACGAGGGTATACAGCTTAGCCAAGAACTACATGCACGCTGCGCGCGTCTACCCCATGCGTTACAGCCCGCAGGAGCGCGTTCGGTATCTGCTCGATAACCTGCGCCTCGACGTTTTCAAACAGCTCAAGCAGAGCTCAAAGAAGCGTTCGTGGCGCGACATCTTTCGTCATCGCGGTGACCGTCAGGGCCAAACTCTCGGCGGATCACCGTCAATCTGATCCACAAGATTTTCCTTCAAGCGGCTAACACTCATGGAGCCGCTTTTTTCTTGCAAAAACTCTCGTTTTTTTGTAAACTAATTCTAGTTTATGCCCATCTCTCTAAGCATTATCGTCCCAGCGTTAAACGAAGCTAGAAATATCGAAGCGGCAATCGCGGGCATAGTCCATTCATTAGATGAGTCAGGTATTATTGATGCCGAAATTTTAGTAATGACATGTCTAGATCGGAACGGCCAGCATGATGGAACTGTGGATATTGTGAAACGTCTATCAGAGGCGGATCAGCGAATTCGTTCGATTCATGAAAATGGGTATCAAAAACTAGGCGAGAAATTTCGTAATGCCGTCCGTCTCGCAGCTAAAGAATATGTCATCATGATCCCGGGTGATAATGAGAATGATCCGTCTTCTTTTCCGGAAATTTTCCGTCAGATAGGAAAAGCTGACATGGTTGTTTCATACACCTCAAACCCTGAAGTTCGTTCGTTGTATCGTCGTTTTCTTTCACGAACTTATACGCTTGCTTTAAATTTATTTTTTTGGCACGGTATGCCATATTATAACGGAATAAATGTGTATCGCACCGCTGACCTACGCGAAGCTTTACCTGAAACTGATAGTTTCGCATATGCTGCGGAAATTTTGGTGAAACTTTTAAATAAAAAACATTCCTATGTGGTTGTGCCTATTCGTATTCAACCTCGAGTCGGTGAAACGAAAGCGTTAGGCTGGAACAGTTTTCGAAGCGTTATTGCTGCAATACTTCGTTTGCGAGCTCGTCTTGGAAGAGAATAATAAAAATTTGGATGAAAAAAATCACCATCATCGGAACCGGAATGGTCGGGGGGGCTCTCGACCGATTTTTTAAGGCGCAGAATATTCAGGCCGGGTTGTATGATCCGCCTAAGGGATTGTCAGACGTATCAGTACTTCGCGATGCTGAAATTATTTTTATTGCCGTGCCGACGCCGTATTACCTGTCTGGCCGACAGGCGGGCCTCGAGGGTTCCGGTTTTGATGATTCGTTCATGCGTGCGGCTATTGATGCTATTCCGGTTGAGAGCAAGACCATCGTGTTGAAATCCACCATAACTCCGGGTACGACTGAAAAGTTTCAGGCGCTCTATCCCCAGCATCGCATCTTGTTCAATCCGGAGTTCCTGACAGAAACCACGGCGGATTTCGACATGCAGTTTCCCAAACGGCAAATTGTGGGTTACACGCCGGAATCGCGCCGTGATGCAGAGTTGGTGATGGGGCTTCTGCCGCGCGCGCCGTTCGAGAAGATTGTGCCGGCCAAAGACGCGGAGATGGTCAAATATTTCGGCAATGCATTCTATGCACTCAAAGTAGCTTACGCCAACCAGATGTATGATTTATGCCAGAGAATGGGAGTCGAATACGACACAGTCAAGGAATGCGCCAAAGCCGAGCCGATGATCGTTGGCGACCAGCGCAATACGCATCTAGAAATTTTCCATAAGGGGTATCGCGGCTATGGTGGCAAGTGCCTGCCGAAGGATGCGCGTGCTATTTTGCAACTCGCTAAAAAAACGGGAGTTGATCTAACATTGCTGAGTGTGGCTGAAGAGTATAATAATTCCATTACGGCCGCCCAGGGTCTTGATGTCCAATGGCCGGAAGGCTCACCGAAGAAAAATAACGAATAACTAAATCCGAATTACGAAAATTTATGAGTTTATATTTAATTACAGGGGGCGCCGGTTTCGTTGGCAGTAACTTGGCTGAAGAATTGCTTAAGCAAGGCCATCAGGTCCGTATTATTGATAATTTCTCAACCGGCAAGCGGGAGAATATCCTGCCGTGCACAGAGCTTTTTGAAGTCGACTTTACGGATCTCGAAGCTATCCGTCCGGCATTTGAGGGAG